>CAIXTT010000171.1 GCA_903922455.1 uncultured Bacteroidota bacterium
CCAACAATACCTTCTGGAACTAACTTTTTGATGTCATCTTCTGCATCCTGAAAGTATCTGTCTTTCGATCCTTCTTTCATGGCTTCGATGGAACCCATCCCTCTATAAACTTTGTATTTTCTTCCTTCGTAAATCATCAATTCACCTGGCGATTCTTCAGTCCCAGCGAAAAGAGATCCAATCATTACAGTACTTGCACCTGCAGCAATGGCTTTGGCAATATCACCCGTAAATCGAATTCCTCCATCGGCAATAATCGGAATTCCTGTTCCTTTTAATGCTTTCGCTACTTCATACACCGCCCAAAATTGTGGAACTCCAACGCCGGCAATAACACGTGTTGTACAAATTGAACCGGGTCCAATTCCCACTTTCACGGCATCGGCACCTGCTTTTACAAGTGCTTTTGCAGCCTCTGGAGTGGCTATATTTCCTACCACCACTTGTAATTTAGGAAAAGCTTTTTTTACTTTTTTCAAGGTATCAATCACACCTTTTGAATGTCCATGCGCTGTATCGATAACAATAGCATCGGCACCTGCTTTTACAAGGGCTTCAACGCGTTCAAGGGTATCGGCAGTAACACCAACGGCTGCCGCCACACGCAAACGTCCTAAGTCATCTTTGTTAGAATTTGGACGCGATTTAAACTTTAAAATATCCTTGTAAGTGATTAAACCAATTAGTTTTCCACTCTTATCTACAACAGGTAATTTTTCAATTTTATGTCGTTGAAGAATCAATTCAGCTTTTTGCAAACTGGTGGCTCCAATACTCACGATCAAATTATCTTTTGTCATGGCTTGGTTCACTTTCTTCTTCATGTCTTTCTCAAAACGAAGATCACGATTGGTGAGTATCCCTTTAAGTTTGGCGTTTTTATCGATGATGGGAATACCACCAATTTTGTTATCACGCATCACCCTCAAGGCTTCTCCAATGGTCCCATCTTCCAACATCGTTAAAGGATCTTGGATCATACCACTTTCGCTACGTTTCACTTTTCGAACTTCAGCTGCTTGACGATCGATACTCATATTCTTATGTAAAACTCCTATCGCTCCTTCTTGAGCCATTGCAATAGCCATGGCCGCTTCGGTAACCGTGTCCATAGCCGCTGAAATAATGGGAACTTTGATGGGAATTTTTTTTGTGAAAAAACTGGATGTGTCTGTTTCCCTAGGCATTATCTCCGAATAGGAGGGGATTAATAAAACATCGTCGTAGGTGAGTCCTTCGCCAATAAACTTTTGATCTGTTTTCATAGGATGATCTTGGATATTGGCAAGCAAAAGTAACTTTTTTTACCGATAAATCGCTTCTAGTTGGATGCGATCATCAAAAATTAAGTAATTTCAGAAAAGTATAAAAAAATGGAGGTCGCCCATCCCTGAGCGACCTCACCACGCGTTGACCGGAATTTACCGTAACAAAGTTACGGATCCGCTCTTCTCAATCTCCTGACCATTGGTTCCAAAAATTCGAACGGAATACACATAGGTACCCTCAGGAGCGATTATGCCATCATACGTACCATCCCAACCTTCGCCAGGTATACGCGTTTCATATATTCTTTGTCCCCATCGATTGAATACTACAAAGAAATAGTTCTTTGCTTCAATGTAGATGAATTCTGGCTTAAATACCGGATTTTTCCCACTCGGGGTAAATGCACTTGGAATGAATAGATGTGGTTCTTGAATTAGACAGAAGATGTTGGAAACACTCGTGTCTGTAAATCCATACGTATTTCCACTGCCCTCATAAGCCTCAATACGATAACAGAATTTACCAGAGTAATTCGGATACAAATATAAGGCGGCTACGTCATCATTGTAGTCCAGAATTCCATTATTCATGGTAGCAATAGGTGTCGGACTCCATAATCCATCAACACTTCTGAACAACGAGTATTTACTTACATTGCCTAACCACTCTTCGTAGAAGTTCCATTTCAGCTCATTTACTAAATTGAAATCAGGCTTGCCGGTTAATAAAATAGTACGACCCAAATTACTAGTGAGTACATCGTTTGAACAAGAATCTACAGTAATCACACGATAGTAATAACTGTATTGATCGGTTCTGGCGGAGAAATCATTGAACGTAATAATTGGAATTCCCGTATATGTAATAGCACCCACCGTTGTAAACGGCCCGTTTTTATCAAATGCTCGTTGTAATTTGTATTTAGATACATCTGGATTTCCAGCGGTATCTACTAAGCATTCAACGACTACTCTTCTCAAATCAATAACGGTTGCTTTTTTCAAATAAGAGAATGTAGGTAACGTCAACAAATTAGCAATTTCACATGCCTGATTAGAGGAAGCCGTTCGAGAAGAAGTATTTCCTTGTGCTTGTATATAATAACAATATTCGGAGTTGTTGGTCAATGTAACATGACTGTACGTAATGTTAGTTCCAGGAACTGAAGCTAAGAAGTTAAAAGGACCTCCATTTTCACTTACATAAATATTATATTGTCCAACACCGTTAACCATATTGATGTATGGATTCCAGCGCAAGTCGATTGCAGATCGGCAAACATCGAGTTTTGCTGTAACGAATAAGGTGTTGTGTAATGTACCAATGTTACTAATGTTTCTACAGCTATCATACGCAGCAATACTGTAGCGCTGGGACGCAAATTCTGCAGCAGGATTGTTGTCTAAGAAATAACTTGCATTAATTCCAAGTACACTACCAATCGAATCCCAAGAGGCTCCATTAAAGTGATAGATGATGTATCCAACCACATCTCCCGATGGACTTGGCAACCAACTTACACTTACTTGAGAAGGATTAAATGGATCCAAACTAGCAGTATCTAAAGCAGAAACTGTTGGTCGGGTAATATCTCTAAACAAATCTCCGTCCGTAGAAGAATTACTAATACAACCCGATAAATCTCCAGTTTGTACTCTGTAATTAATCACTGCTTCACAAACA
>CAIXTT010000172.1 GCA_903922455.1 uncultured Bacteroidota bacterium
CCTACAGAATTTAATAACGTAACTGTTACCCGTCGTTTTTATAAAAATGGTGAAAGTGAATACAGGTTAAATGATGTGGCTTGTCGATTAAAAGATATTCATAATTTATTTATGGATACCGGGGTGAGTACAGATAGTTATGCAATTATAGAATTAGCAATGGTGGATGATATTATCAAGGATAAGGATAATAGTCGTCGTCGTATGTTAGAACAAGCAGCTGGGATTACAATTTATAAAACACGAAAAAAAGAAGCGAAGAATAAATTAGATGCTACTGAGCAGGATTTGGCAAGGATTGAAGATTTGATATTTGAAATCAACAATCAATTAAAAACTTTAGAAAATCAAGCAAAGAAGGCTGAGAAATATTTTGAAATCAAGAAGGACTATAAGGACACTGCTATTGAGCTTGCGAAAGCTGCATTAGAGGGCTTTAACATTAGCTACAAGGAATTAAATGAACAACAGGATGCTGAGACAGATAAAAAGTTTGAATTAGAAGCAGCAATTGCTTTGGAAGAAGCGGCACTTGAACATGAGCGTGTAGGGTTTATTGATAAGGAAAAGAATCTACAAACCATGCAGCATGCATTTAATGATTTGTTGCAAGACCTACGTTCAAAGGAAAACGATAAAAATTTAGCCGCACAACGACTAGATTATTTAAACGATAAAGAAAAATCTTTACAAGAATTTTTAGAAAGAGCGCAAGGGCAATTAAAAACAATTGGTGACTCCATTGAATACACCAAGTTGCAGGTGGTGGACGAGGAAAAAATATTTCAAGATTTTAAAACCAGGGTGGAGCAATCGCAACTTGAATTAACCAATAAGCGAACTGATTTTGATGATCAAAGATCGGTGTTGGATAATTTAAGACAACAATACCAACAAATTCAACGCAATCAATTTGATGCAGAGAAAAAAGTAGCAGTTGCCGATACGTCTATTCAAAATATACAAAGATCACAACTTCAGTTGGAAGAGGAGCAAGGACAAAGGGTGATACAAATTGAAACCATAACTGCACAACTAGCGGAAAAAGAAGCCGCATTGGCTTCCAATAAAGCACATTTGGCTGAATTGCATTTGCAACATGATAATGCTAAGGCGGGTATTTTTGAAACACAGGAGCAATTAGAAAAATTAAGATCTCAATTGGCCGATGAAACAAGAATATTAGATGCCAAGAAGAATGAATACGATTTATTGAAAAGTTTAGTGGACTCCATGGAAGGATATCCTGAGAGCGTTAAATTTTTACATAAAAATACAGGATGGAATCATAGCGCACCCATCTTATCTGACATTTTATATGTTAAGGAAGAATATCGCACAGCAGTTGAAAATGTATTAGAACCTTATTTAAACTATTATGTTGTTAATAATTTACAAGAAGGTTTACAGGCAATTCAACTCTTAGACGATAATAAAAAAGGGAAGGCTAATTTCTTTTTGCTTGATCAACTAAAGGGCATAAGTGCAGTTACTGCACCTGCAAATACGATCGCTGCGTTGTCGGTGTTGGAAGTGGATAGTAAATATGCTGCATTAGCAAGCCAATTATTGGGCAATGTATTTATTGCTGAAAATGAACAAGCTTTACAAACTGAGTTTGACGGTATACTTTTAGAAAAAACAGGCAAGTATGTTAAAGGGAAGTATACTTTGACTGGCGGAAGTGTTGGTATTTTCGAAGGTAAAAAAATTGGCCGTGCAAAAAATCTTGAAAAATTATTAGCCGACATTCAATCACAAGAAAAAATTGTGAATGAATTAAAGGAGAAAATTCAAGTGAAGCACAATGCTGTTTTAGAATTCAACGAATTGTTGAAGGAGAATGAAATTAGAGCCATTGAGCAATTGGTGAATACTTTAATCAACGAAGTGTTTGCAAATAAAAATAGATTAGAAAATTTACAATTAGCACAAACTTCTGCTGCTATTAAGCTAAAGGAATTTGAAGAAAAATTACAATTTGAACATACTGCAATAGCGGATACAAGAATTTCTTTTGAAGCTTTAAATATTTCCTTACAGGAAACACAAACTAAATTAGAAGCAATTGAGTTGGCTTACCAAGCAGCTGAGCAAGCGTATCATTTAGCATCTGGTGAGTTTAATGAGATGAATCTGCAATTGACGAAGCAGCAAAGTAAAATTGAAGCGTTACAACAGGAAGTTTTATTCAAGGAGAATCAATTGAATGATTTACACGTACAAATTCAAACGAATAGTGTACAATTAACGGAAGCTTCTGCGGCTATTATTGAAAGTAGCGACCAATTAACTTCACTACAAAAAGGTTTGGTTGAATCCATTAGAATTAAGGAAGAAGAAGAATTAAAATTGAATGAGGCTGATCAAACTTATTATAAATTAAGAAATGATTTACAGGAAAAGGAAAGTGCATTGAGACATTTGGTGAAATCAAAGGAATTGGTAGACCAATTAATTAATGAGATTAAGGATAAGTTGAATAATTTAAAATTACAATTAGCTGGAACAAAAGAGCGATTGAATGTTGAGTTTAAAGTTGAAATTGAGGATATCTTAGATGAAGGTCGTTTTACAGATACTTCTTTAGATGAATTACAAGCCAATACAGACAGAATGAAAAAGCGTCTGGAAAATATGGGTGAAGTAAATCCAACAGCCATTGAAGCGTATACTGAAATGAAAAAGAGATATGATTTCATTTTAGAGCAGAAGAATGACTTAGTCACTGCTAAGGATAGCTTAATGTTGACGATCCAAGAAGTGGAAGCTACTGCAAATCAAGCATTTTTGGCTACTTACAATACTGCGCGTGAAAACTTCCAAAAAGTATTTAAAGCCTTATTTACAGAAGAAGATTCTTGTGATTTAATATTGGTGGATCCAGATAATTTAGCAGAAACTGCGGTGGAAATTGTAGCACGCCCTAAAGGGAAAA
>CAIXTT010000173.1 GCA_903922455.1 uncultured Bacteroidota bacterium
AGTGTAATAATACCAATAATGGTGGCCGACAAAGTTACCGTACTCATCGACTCAATTACCATTCCCGCTAAACTATCACTTTGCGTAATTTCAAAACTATTTTCCTCTCCGATTCGGTCTTTACGCACATTTCTCATCATGCTGGTGGCTTCACCTGTAGCAGGTTCTAAGTCGGTAATCTGCTTCAATTTTACCGTGATGGAGTAGGTGGAGTAGTCTGAACCGTAATCTTGTTTTGCGTTCGAAAGTGGAATCAAACAAACTTTATCGCCTCCAAATCCCATGCTGGATCCTTTTTCGCCGAGTGTCCCCACCACTCTGTATTTGGCCGGACCTACACTCACAATTTTGTCGATGGGATTCGTCTTTTTAAAAAGTTTGTCGACCAGTTCTTTTCCCAATAAACAAACATGCAATCCTTCCTCTAAATCATGTCCCGTTACATTTCTTCCAGAGGCCAACGTATAACCAGAAACATCGAGGTAATTGGCATCGACACCCATGACGGTGATGTTGGGATTTGATTTCGTGCTTTCAAATTTGATAACCCCAATCTGATCCGCCATGGTGGAAACCGATACTTGGGATGGATATTTGAATCTTTCAGAAAATTCAAGTGCTTGATAATAAGTGATTTTAGGGTGTCTTTTTGCTCTCTTTGATTTGCCGCCCATTTGGATATTCATCCCAGAATTGCGGATGGTGAAGGAGTTGGAACCCATACTCGAAAAACTACTGCTGATAGATCCTTTAAGTGCATCAATAGAAGTTAAAATCCCCACTAAAGCCATGATTCCGAAAGCAATAATTAGGATCGTTAAAACAGTTCTCAGCATTTGACCTCGAATAGCGGAAATGGCTACTCGAATATTTTCCCTAGTTGTCATGCTCCAAAAGTAGGGATGTTCTGTTTATTTTATGAATTTTCTGGCGGAACTGAATAAAATCTTTCATAAAATGCAATAAATAGTATCTAAAAGCCGTATCATTGCGTATAGAAAAACATAATACTAAAATAAATATGAAAAAATTCCTTCTTGCAGCCGCTTTTGTGACCGTATGTTCATTTAGCTCTGCCCTTGCACAAACCGCAGTTCAAACTGAAAAAGCTTCTATTGTAAATGATGCTCCACAAAGTGAATTAGCAAAAGAAAAGTCAGCAGCTAAGCCTGCAGCATCTTGTTGCTCTAAAAAATCAAAAGATGCAAAAGCTTGTTCTGATAAAGAAAAAGGCGAAAAGTCTGCTGCTGGTAAATCTTCTTGCTGCCAAAAAGGTGGTCACACCGATGCGAAAGTAGAAGAGAAAGATCATTCTAATCACAAGCATTAATCGTTTATCCTAAAATTTGAAAGCCTCCTAATTGGGAGGCTTTTTTTATGTTCATTCATTTAATTTCCTGCAATTCTAGTTCGCCTTTTTCTAGCTAAATTTTCTTGCACAGGGCGCATCGGGAGCGCGGCGGGCGCTGAATACAAATTTTCGAAGTGAAATCATTTCGTTTTAAAAAAACTTTTCAGTTGAAAGCTTTTCCATTCCAAAGTCAAAATTAATTCTCGCGAATTACTTGCATTTGCTACATCCAATGTTGATTCTACATTATTTTTTCACCCCGCACCTTGCTTTTCCAAAAAACATTTCTACATTCGCTCGAAGGCGGAGTGGCGGTTAAAATTGCAAGAAACACCCTGCATCTTGAAATAGAAGATGTCGGCGAATCAGGCTTTCGAAAGTTAAATTCTAACTACAAGCCCGTAAACTCTGAACTTCATTTATGGCCGAATCCGGCATGTGAAAAAATAAATGTCAACATAACTAAACCAGTAAATTATAAATTATATGATAGTCGAATGCGTTTGATAAAATCTGGAACATGTGTAGAAGGAGCAATACTTACTCACGAATTGCTTTCCGGTTATTATTTACTTTTTGTAAATGAAAACAATGTTTCATACAAGCCTATTAAATTTTGTATAGTTAAATAAATTAGAAAAATGAAAAAGGCTTACATTCTAATAATAATATTTATTTGCCATAACAATCTCTTGCTAGCTCA
>CAIXTT010000174.1 GCA_903922455.1 uncultured Bacteroidota bacterium
GTCGGCTACCACTTTTATTTTCTTTTCGATGGAATCCACTAAAATGAAACTCACGTCTGGAAAAAGGATAGCCAGCGGAATCCCTGGAAAACCTCCACCTGTGCCCAAATCCAAGACTCTCGCGCCCGGATTAAATCGAATAAACTTAGAAATGGAAAGGGAATGAAGTACATGTTTCACTTCAAATAGCTCCGTATCCTTTCTCGAAATCAAGTTAATATGGCCATTCCATTCTAAGAATATCTCCTTAAAGCGAACCAGCAATTCCACTTGCTCCGAAGTGATTTTTGGCAGGTAATTCTGATAAGAAAAAGAAAGCCCCATGTTTTCTGACATGGGGCAAAGGTAATATATACCAAATACAATTATATTTTAGTCCTTTCTGATAAATCCAGTTTTAATGATTTACGTACTCAGAGTTTTTCATGATTTGGTATAAAAATTCACGAGCACGGAATAATTGAGCTTTTACAGTTCCTAAGGGAAGCTTTAACTCATCAGCAATTTCTTCGTATGATAATTCTTGATAGTAACGTAATTCAACTAAGCGACGGTAGCGAGGCTTTAATTTCTCCACTACATCTTTCATCATCAAAACTTTTTGCTTCTTCATCATTACATCGTCGGGACTTGGCCCATCCGATTTAATTTCAAGGGTGATATCTTGTCCATCTTCGTTTTCAAAACCACGATCAATTGACAACATCAATTTTCTTTTCTTGCGAATAAAATCGATACAATTATTCGTTGCAATTTTAAACAACCAAGTACTGAAAGCGTAATCTGGAGAGTATTGCTTAATATTTCTAAATGCTTTTCCAAAAGCTTCTATGGTTAAATCCTCAGCATCGTCACGGTTATTCACCATTTTCAGGAGCATATAATAGATAGAATCTTTATAGCGAGACATTAACTCAGCATAAGCTTTTTGGTCGCCATGATCGACAGCACGACGCACGATCTTATAATCTTTGATGGCCTTATCAGATAAATGCTGAATTTCACTGTCTGCTTCTTCTACAATGGGTTTTACAATTTCCTCGGTAGAAACATTTGTTGATTTACTACTGCTTTTCTTTTTTGCAGATTGAAGGGTAGATGTGACAGCCATTATTTCCAGGATTTGGTTTTGATGAAGAGATTAGAAACAGCTAAGATAGGATATGAGAAAGCAGTAATGAAATCAAAGGCAGGAAGAAAAAACACCAGGTCTTTTTCTCCTAATGCTTTAAATCCTTTCCAACAAACTATCAGTTGAGTCATAAGCCGTATTACGATAACTCCTACGATGATTTGCCAATTAAGTTTCAGTACAAATGCAAGAATTATACTTAACCAGAACAAAAATAAGCTAAAAAAGTAACCACCCACGAATCCACGGTCACTGCTTTTATAATGCTTACCTGTGCTCATATGACGTTTTTTTTGCCAAATCCAGGTATAAAGACTTATTTTTGGCTTTGAATACGTAAAAGCATCTGGATTTAGGATTACAGAAGTATTACTTTGATTGGAAGTTTCGTTCACAAAGAGGTCATCGTCACCTGACATAATATGGTAATGTTTAGCGAAACCTTTATTTTTAAAGAAGAGCGACTTGGTATAGGCCAAGTTTCGTCCAACTCCCATGTATGCTTTACCCTTTAACGCACGACTAAGGTAAAGCATTGCATTCATGACAGTATCGAAGCGAATCCATTTGCTTAGTAATCCAGGCTCATTGTTATAAGCCCCATAAGAAATCACAATTTCCTTTTCTTGAGTAAAGCCCTGTACCATGGCTCTGATCCAATTCCTTGAAGCGGGTTTACAATCCGCATCAGTTAACAAAAGGTGCTCATAAGAAGCTCCTTTGATACCTAATGTAAGCGCGAATTTCTTGCCGTGTTGGTATTTCTCTTGCTCCTTAAGTGTAATCACTTTTAAATTAGGATAGGCATCTTCCATTTCCTCCAAAAAATTGGCTGACTCGTCCCACGAACAATCGTTTACAACAACCACCTGATATTCGGGATAGTCTTGTTCAAGAACAGATGGAAGGAAACTACGTAAATTCTTTAGTTCATTTCGAGCACAAATAACTACAGATACAGGAGCCGTGAATGGAGCGCCTTTATGTTCAGATTTTTTGTAAAATGACGGACCCGACATTCCGATCAGAAAATAAAAAAGCTGAACAATTGTCGCACCTCCTAATATGACTAAAACAATTTGATTAATTAACTCTATTTCTAAGGATGACATCTTCAATGGATCGTTGCTAAAGACACAAATCTATTGGATGAGTGAGAGCTAAAAGGAGAGTTCTATTTATAAATATTAACATTTCAATATTGAAAATAAATCCATCTAAAAGACACCTTAGCAAACACTTATAAAATTAAAATTTGCATTTCTCCTTTTATGAGAAGAGTTTAATTCGAGACGAATGAAATTTCTCTCTCCTTTAATGAAATTCTGGATGATGCTTTAGCAGCATTAAAGCAGGAATTAATTAGATGGTTCTACCTGGATACACTTTTAATGATTCTTCCAGACAAGACATCGCATTCTTTAGCGATTCTTGATTCAGAACATATGCAATTCTTACCTG
The DNA here is from genome assembly GCA_903922455.1 of uncultured Bacteroidota bacterium. Lineage (GTDB taxonomy): Bacteria > Bacteroidota > Bacteroidia > AKYH767-A > OLB10 > JAJTFW01. Next base: position 2,594 of record CAIXTT010000174.1, read on the forward strand.
ATGTTTTCCAAGTTCGGGAACAGAATAAAATCCACTGGCAGGAGCTAACATAACCGTTTGGTTATTGAATGCAAAAGATTCCAAGAGCCATTGGCAAAACTTGTCTGCATCATCCACGGGCAATTCGGCCATGCAATAAAAGGCTCCACTTGGCTTTGGACAAAATACGCCTTCCATTTTATTTAGTGAATCCACAACAAAATCGCGTCGAGAAATATACTCCTTATGTACTTCTGCAAAATAAGATTCCGGTGTATCAATTGCGGCTTCTGCTGCAATTTGTCCTAAAGTTGGTGGGCTTAAACGAGCTTGTGCAAATCGCAAGGCAGCAGCCATCACTTCTTTGTTTTTGGAAATTAATGCACCGATACGAACTCCACAAGCACTATACCTTTTTGAAACGCTATCCATTAAAACGACATGTTGATCCAACCCATCTAAGTGCATGGATGATACATACTCGCGTCCATCATAACAAAACTCGCGATACACTTCATCAGAGAAAAGGTATAAATCATGCTTTAGAACAATTTCACGTAGAATTTCCAACTCTTCCTTTGTATACAAATAACCAGTTGGATTACTTGGATTACAAATTAAAATTGCTTTTGTTTTAGAAGTGATTGCTTTCTCGAATTCTTCGATTGGAGGCAGAGCAAATCCTGTTCTAATGCTCGAAGCAATTGGTTTTACAATTACATCGGCTTGCGTGCTGAATCCGTTGTAATTCGCATAATAAGGTTCAGGCACAATAATTTCGTCACCCGCATTCAGGCAAGCCATCATACCAATTTCAATCGCTTCAGATCCGCCGGTAGTAATTATAATATCTTCCCAACTAACATTAATATCAAACTTTTGATAGTACCCTACTAGTTTTTTTCTATAAGATTCAATACCAGCCGAATGACTATATTCAATTACTTTCAAATCTATCTTATGAATGGCATCCATCATTACCTCTGGCGTATGAATATCGGGTTGGCCAATATTCAAATGATAGATATGCACTCCTCTTTTTTTTGCTTTCTCTGCAAACGGAACTAGTTTACGAATAGGGCTTGAGGGCATTTTAAGCCCTTTATCAGATATTTTTGGCATTGCATTAAAATATTAATCCCGGCCAAAAGGGCCGGGATTACAAAATTAAACTTTTTTGTTAATAGAATTACTTAGCAGGAGTAGCATTTGCTGGTTGAGCAGCAGGTGCTTCAACAGTTCCTTTCAAATGAAGGATACGAGGACTGTTCTTAGCGTTAGAGGTAATAGTAACGGTTTTGTCTTGCATTCCCATTTTACCAGCTGAATTAAAAGTTACTTTAATAGCACCTGTAGCACCTTTCTTAATTGGCTCTTTTGGGTAAAGAGGAACAGTACAACCGCAAGATCCTTGAGCATTTGTGATGATCAAATCTTCCTTTCCGTCATTAGAAAAAGTGAATTCATGCGTAACCGACTCACCTTGTTTAATAGTTCCGAAGTTAAATTCTTCGTTACCGAAAGTCATTTCAGCAGCGTTCTTGTTTTCAGCAGGAGCAGCTACTTGAGTAGCTGCAGGAGTTGCTGATTTGCTCATTGCTTTGTCAGTTTGAGCGTTTACCATGGTAGCTACGAATAACATTCCACAAGTGGCGAAAACGATTGATTTTTTCATAATGTATTGTTTAGTTTATTTA
>CAIXTT010000175.1 GCA_903922455.1 uncultured Bacteroidota bacterium
AAATCGGATTTGAAAGTAATTGTTTCCAATTGGACTATTATAAACATAAGAACACGATTGCCAGCCTCCGCTTATTCCGCCCCATCCTTGATGTCCCTGAGCTAAAACTGAATTATACCAATTTGTTCCTGCTGGATCGCCCATGCTACCCAATCGTTGCCATGTTATTCCATTGTTTGTGTACTCAATGTAAGTTCCATCAGCACCGCTTTCTGAAGAATAATTTATCCAAAATTGAACAGTAATAATGTTGAATGGTGATATATCAAAAATGGGAGAAGTAAGTTGCGCGTTCGCCAAATTAAAATAAGGCGTCGTTAAATTAATATCCCAACAGTTAATTCCAGAATGTGCTGAATTGAGTACGCCGAATGAAGGAAGTCCAAACTCCCAATTTGTTAAATTACTTTGATTCGGTAACCATCCTCCTGGACCACTTTCAAAATCGGTAAAGTAGGGAAGTCCTGAAGTTACTAATCCAAATATCGACGTGGAAATGGTGTCGTTATAATGATAAAGATCGGAAGCCCATTCAATATATGATGTAATAGAATTGTTTCCTGCAATGGGATTAATAGAAGGTAATGTAACGGTGACGCTGGAGTCGGTAAGTAAATTTCCTGACCAAGCATAGGAAATTGGAGCGCCTCCGTTTAATACATATTTAATGGTTAATCCACTAAGTGGCATAGATCCATTGTTTTTTAACACGACTTCTACAGGAGTGGAAGTTCCTTGAATTACAAATGGACCGGGACTCACAAATGAATTTAGTTTTGCATCATTGGTATAAATCGTACTAATCATAAAATTATCAATAGAGACACCATCCGTTAAGACAGATCCATCGGAAGTAAATACATATCTAAATTGTACAATGTTTCCCAGATTAACAGAATCTAGATTATATATGCATTGAATCCATCCGCCTGAACTTCCTTCCCAGCCCGCTAAATTCGAAGAATTAAGTGCCGGATCCGTATACCAGTTTTGTGCGTTTGGATCACTGAATATTCCAAGAACATACCAGTTAGGATCATTTCCACTTTTGTATTCTACTCGCAAACCATCCCAATCTGATTCTGAATTTCGGTTTTGCCAAAATTCAAGTTTGGGGTGTATAGCTCCGGTTAAATCAAAATAGGGAGAGTATAATCTGCAATTCGCATTATTGGCATAAGGGCTAAATAAATTTACATCCCAAGAGTTCGGTTGACTAAAAGATGAATTAGTTGCACCGAAGGCAGGTTGTCCTAATTCCCAATCGGCAGCGGCGCCGCTTACATTTTCATTATACCATCCGTTATTTCCTAAATCAAAATTGTCGGCCCAAGTAGGAGTATACGTTGTAATGCTAATTAAATTTATACAAGCAACGTTGTTCGTAGTGTCTGCATCATTTAACAAAATAATTTTGCCGCAAACCTGTGAGTTTACTTGCGTCATTACAAAACCAGGCAGTGAAAGAAATACTGTTCCTCCTGGAGCAATGGATCCAAAATTTGTTGCGCTGGTTTGAAAAACTCCATTAACAGAATATTGGTAAGTAAAGTTGGTGAGATTTATTCCACCATTATTTTTTACAGTAAAGGTGATCGGATCAGTTAGAGTTCCTAAAGGATAGGCATTAGTAGGTGTGCTTATCGAAATTAATTCTGCTTCATAATCAGGTATCGGTTCAATTACAAAATCATCCATGCTAATTCCGTCTGTATTAACACTCGGATCACTTGTAAAAACATAGCGAAAACGTACTGTAGAAAAACCTTGTAATTGGTAAAGTTTATAGATTGATTTTTTCCATCCATTAGAAGTACCTGTCCACCCAGGTTGGTTCGATGAATTTAAAAATGCGGTGGTGTACCAATTTTGAGCATTGGGATCGTTTGGTATTCCTAGTAATTGCCAAGTAACATCATTGTCTACAGAATATTCTAAACGTGTTCCATCCCACGCAGATTCAGAGTTGTGATTTAACCAAAAGGAAAGTTGATTTATTGCCGGACCCGTTAAAGTAAATTGTGGTGAATATAAAACGGAATTTGAGGAACCTAAATATCCAGTATTTAAATTGATGTCCCAGCAATTATTTCCAGAGTGTGCGCCAACTGTTAAACCAAAATTTGGAGTGCCGTATTGCCAGCGGGTGAGCGTATCCCACGATGTTTTTGCCCAATATCCATTGTTACTTTCAAAATCTTGAGCGTATGGTATAGTGGCAATAGGAACTGCTGAAACTTCTATACAAAAAAAGCCATTATTAGGGTTAGCATCATTTGTCGCTGTCACATACCCACATAAATTATAAGTTCCAGTAGGGAATGAATAATTTCCAATAGTGTAGGTTCCACTCTGAAAAGGTTGTATCGTCACTCCAAGAGCAACGGCAGGTGAATTAATTCCGTTGATGCTATAATGACAATATGCCGTGTCTAAAGTAACGCTTGAATTATTAGCAATGTTAATTGTTATAGGATAAGAAACATTACTATTTACAACTTGTAAAGGTGAAGTTATTCCCCATATTCCTGCATCTATGGGTGGAGTGGGTAGTTCTTGAACGCTTATATCATCAATAAAAATACCAGGCTGTGCACTTCCAAAATTTGTATTACTGCGAAATACAAATCGAAAGCGAATACTGTCAAGTGTCCCTAAATAAGATAAGTCAATGCTGGATTGTACCCATGTTGTGGAATTTCCTGTGAACGCAGGCAAACCGGTCGAAAATAAACTACTCGTGTTGTACCAATTACTAGTATAGGGAGAATTGTAAGACCCCAATTGGTTCCATGCAATATCATCCATAGAATATTCAATATGCATTCCATCTAATCCTGTTGACATGTATCGAAATTGATAAAATGAAAAATACGGGATGTTTAAAGAACTCACATAAAATTTGGGTGATATTAAATATGAAAAACTATTGGCTCTATAACCGGAATCTAAATCGGTCCCCCAACAAATAGGTTGGCTATAAGATCCGAATGAACCTGGTGCCGTAGGAACACCTAACTCCCATGCAGTACCGCTAACAGTATTTGTTGTCCATCCATTGGGGTTCGAGACGAAATATTCTATATACGGGAAGGTGCTGATTTGCGAATAACAGCTTGTGGTAAAGAAAAGGAATAGAGCGTAAAATAATAATTTGGGCTGTTTCATTGTGGATGGATAGCGTGGTTGTAGTTTATAAAATTATCAATAAATTTTCTGAAAAGCCTATTTTTTTTAGAATGCCTTCTTCGCTTACTTGAATCTAAGGGAGCATTTTCTGATTAGTAGTTTAGTGCTAAGTCTATTTGACGATGATGTTAAGTTAAATATCTGAATTGCAACTATTTTAATAAATGCTTGGATTTTGCTAATAGATTCTTAGTTACTCTGTTCTTATTTCACTTACTTTATAATTCATTATTAACCACGCGCAATGAAAAAATTATTACTCACCCTAATTCTTGGACTTGGTCTAACGAATTATGCTAGTGCTTCTCATATGATGGGAGGCCAAATTACTGTTGAGCATGTAAGTGGAATGGACTATCGCGTCGTATATACGGCGTATCGCGATATGACTGGAGTTCCCATTTCAACTATTGCTTCTTTCAGTTTCGTAGATTCTATATCTGGAAATAGTTTTAACGTATCAATCCCATACGATACTGCTGTGACTGTGTTAGTACCTGGAGTTGAAGAATATGTTTATGAGGCAATCGTTACTTTCCCGAATACGGGATCGTGGTATGTTTCATATGAGGAGTGCTGTAGAAATGCTGCTATTTTGAATATGACTATGCCAGGTGGTGAATCACACCATTTTTATAGTATTGTATTAATCGATTCAGCTAACTCTACACCAGTATTCTTAAATCCTCCCATTGTATTGGCTCAGGAAAATGTTCCTTTCTATTACAATCCACTACCATTTGATATCGACGGTGATTCTATCGCTTGGTCATTAGATGTTCCATTGTCAAGTAATGGAGTGCCTGTTGCAGGATATGTTTTACCTTCTTCTGATTCTTTGGTTCCTTTTAACATGGATCCAATCACGGGTGAAATTACTTTCTTACCAAATATGCTTGGTAATTTCCAAGTTTCCGTTCGTGTAAAGGAATATCGTAGCGGAGTTCAAATTGGTGAAATTACTCGTGATATGCAGTTAATCGTTGTTCAAAGTTTGAATACACCTGCTGTTTTAATGATTAGCTCTAATTCAGCTCCGTTTAATGGTAAATCATATACTATCTCCCCTAATGCAGCATTCTCAATTAATGTTACCATTTTTGACCAAGACAATCAAGGTTTGACATTGGCTGGTAGAGGTGAAGCTTTTGGCTTAGCTTTGAATCCTGCTATGTTATCGGTTGTAAATGGAGCAAGTAATGCTACTGCAACTGTATCCTGGACACCAAATTCATCTCAAGCTCGTACAGCTCCTTATGTTATTGGATTACGTGTTTCTGAGAACTATGGAAATATGGTGTTTCAAAGTGATGTGAGTGTATCTTTAAAAGTAGGTGTTGGAGTAACAGGTATCAATGAGAATTCAAATGATGCTCAGCTTTCATTGTCACCAAATCCTGCCGCTGATCAATTCAACATTCAGTTCGTTTCTAAATCAAATAGCGATGTTGCTATTGATTTAATGACAGTTGATGGAAAAAATGTTGCACAATTTGTGAATACGGAAATTGCAAGTGGATTGAATGTTATCCAAGTAAATAATCTTCACCTTGCAAAAGGAATTTATATCGTTCGCTTAAATCAAGATGGTAAATCTCTTGGAATGCAACGTTTAGTAATTCATTAGGCTTTAATTTATTTTAGAAAAAGGGTTACTCAATGAGTGGCCCTTTTTTAGTTCATTCAATGATCATCTTTGCACTTGATCTTTATAAACTCAATTATACAATTGGAACAATCTTTGATTTGCGCACAAAAACCATCTCTATGAATAGAAATAACCTTATCATCGCTGGCATCATTTTGTTTTTCTTGAGCTCGTGTTCTCCTAAAATTCCATTTACTCAAACGGTTCGCGACCAATATCAATTAACACCCGAAGAAATCAAAGGAATTCAATTTTACTTATCGGATCCCATAACCTTACGTCGAGGTGAAACAAACGAGCAACAAAAAACTACCGAAGAAGGAAAATTAATTATTCAAAGTGGTAGAACGATTGATCAAGTTACCATCAAAGCAAAAACTCCAGGTGCCGTAGATGTGGTTGCAGATAATAAAACGTTGAAAGTTGCTTTTGAAGAAGGAGCTGAAAAAAGCTTGGTTTTTAGCAGTGAAAATAATCGAAATGGATATTATTCGTTGAGAGCTTTAAAATGGAATAATGATAAAGGGGAAGTCAATTATGGCGGACAAACTTTTTATTCTAATCAAGGCAGCGGACAATGTGTTTTGATGTTCAAAATGAAAAGCATTCGCAAACTCCGCATCAACGAAAAAGTAGCGAAAGGACGGAAAGTGAATTGAGATGTTAGCTTCTAGTGGTTGGATTTTAGACTTTATAATCCAGCATTTAAATTAATCTAGAAACATCCAACATCCAATCGCGAAGCCTCGCGACCAACATCCAATAGCGAAGCCTCGCGACCAACATCCAACAACTTACAACTAACAACTGTCAACTTACAACTAACAACTTACACCTAACGTCTCCGCCTTTCCTTCATCAACAAAATCCCATGCAGCACAATGGAGGAAAAAATAATTAAACTTCCAATATAAAAGTGTATTCCCAACAATTCGTGCTCCTTAAATATGATGATGGCTAAAATGATACTGTAAATGGGTTCTAAATTTAAGCTGAGGTTCATTGTGAAAGTATCAATTTTTTGTAAGGCATAAAGTGATATTGTGAATGCAAACGTTGTGCAAATTACACCTAGAATGAGTAAGTAAATAAAATCCATTGAGGATGGAAGTTGGAAGCTACTGTTATTAATAGAAAACCATACAGGAAGTAAAAGTGTCAACAGTAAAAACCCTGTTCCTAATTCATAAAAAGTAATGGTGCCCGGATTAATTTTATTACTAATATTTTTATTCATGATAGAAAAGACCGCAGCTAAGAATGAACTTATCAATGACAAAATGATTCCTTTGTAATACAGTTGTTGTACGGAAAAGATGTAATAGATTCCAAGCATGGCAATCAAGCTTAAGAAGAGTTCCGTTATCTTTGGTCGCATTCTTTTACTTAAGGGATCTAGAATTGCAGTGAAAAGCGATACGCTTGAAAAACATACAATGGCAACTGAAACATTGGAAGCTTTAATGGCTCCATAAAAAGTAATCCAATGTAATGTAATAATGAGACCAATTAGACTAAGATGTCCTAGCTGTTTCCATGAAATCTTTTCGAATTTTTTTTTCAGAACTAAGAAAATTCCCATGGCTAGCGCACTTAAGAGCATTCGGTACCATACGAGTAATCCCTCGTCGAGTTGGATGGCTTTTCCTAAAATAGCAGTAAATCCCCAAAGCACAATTGCAATGTGCATTTGAAGAAATGCTTTTCGCATAACTAGAAACGAAGTAGGTTTTCGTAAAGCTCCTTGGTTGGTAATCCGACCACATTATAGTAAGAGCCCAAAATATATTCAATACCAATCAGACCAATCCAATCTTGAATACCATAAGCTCCGGCTTTGTCCAACGGATTTTCCGTAGCTAAATAATGTTCAATTTCATTGTCGCGAAGCGTCTTAAATGACACTTCGGTTTTTACAAAGAAAGATTCTGATTTTTTGGCTGACATAATAGCAACACCGGTGATAACAGAATGTTTTCGCCCTGACATCAAACGTAAAGTGTGTTCCGCAGCAGCTAGATCCTTTGGTTTGCCAATGATGAGTTCATCCAATGCAACAATGGTATCTGCAGTAATTACAATACCGCCATCTGCAACGTCGCTCTTAAAAGCTAAAGATTTCTTTCGTGCTAAAAACATAGCAATGTCTTCTCTTCTGAATTGTTCAGGGTAACTTTCGTCAATTTCTTTTTTAATGACTTCGTAAGGTAAACCAAGTTGTTTGAATAGTTCTATTCTTCTTGGTGAATTGGTTCCGAGAATGATTCTCGTGCCTTCGAATTTGTTTAGTAGGGGATTCATAAATCAACTAAATTAGAAGCTAAAATTAAATATAGCGAGTGAAATAATTCCCGTAAACATAATCAATTTTATCCAAAGACTGGCTTTTTTAAAATCAGATTTATTTTCAGATTTGTATAACTTCCTAAGCAAGACGAAGAAAGGAATATCAATGAATATGCATATATAGAGGAAGGGGATTAAACTTTCCCATTGTCGACTAAAAATTTGTGCATAGATGAGTAATCCGGCAATCAAAAATGTTAAAATAATACTAATCCATTTTGCCTTTTTTTGGCCCAAACTTATGGCAAGTGTAGTGCACCCATGTTGTCTGTCTCCTTCTATATCTTCGATATCCTTTACAATTTCACGGATCAACGTGGTAATGAAGGAGAAGAAAGCATACAAAGCGATCATCAACATTACTGCTGGATTGTCTTTGGCAAATGGTTCGGGAACAATAACAATGATGACAACTAAAGCCGAGAGTAAGGAGATAATGAGGTTGCCTAAAATGGGAATACACTTATACGAGGTAGAGTAGAAGTAGAGCATTCCAGCGGTTATTAAATGAATGATGCCGATGTAAGCATATCCCTTTACATAACTCAAAAAGAACCCTCCTAATACACCTAAAAAGGTAAGTGCAGTGTAAAGGTTGATCGCTTTTTCTTTCGAAATTTGATTTTCAATTAGTTTCTTCTCAGGTTTGTTGATTGCATCTATTTCTAAGTCTTCAACATCATTTATAATATAACCACCTGCAGCAATAAGTACACAGGAAATTACTAAGATGAAGAATTCGAATTCAGTTAGCAATAACCCCTTTTCTTCAAAAAGTAGGATGGGACCTATCAATGCATGCCTAAGCAAGTATTGCAATAAGGCAATCATTAGTAGATTGGGCCAGCGAACTAGCTGAAGATACTTTTGCATCATTACTGTATTATATTTTATTCCCAATCTCCATTTAGTTGTAAAACCTGCTCTATGATGTCTCGAACACATCCTTTTCCACCTGGAAAAGTGGATACAAATTGACATTCATTTTTTATTTGATAAACAGCATCGCTCGGACAAGTTCTCAATGCACATTTTTTTAATACTTCTAAGTCGGGCATGTCGTCGCCCATATAAAGTAAATCCGAAAATTGAAATTTGTGTTTAGCTAATAATTCATTTAGTTTATCGAGCTTGTTTTCGATGCCAATATGAATTTCTGTTAATCCCAATCTTTCCAATCGTTTTTTTACGCCTTCAGGCGTACTCCCGCTAATTACGAAAATTTGATACCCTTTTTTTATAGCCAACTGCATCGCATACCCATCTTTAATATTCATGGTGCGATACATGGTTCCATCAGGTTGAATTAATAAACTTCCATCGGTCATAACACCATCCACGTCAAAAACGAAACAACGGATTTTGTTAAGCAATTTCTTATAGTTGATATCTGTATTCATGGTGGACAAAGATAGTTGGGATGAATGAATATAGGTTTTAGAGGTCTAAAAATCCTTGATAAAGTTTTTGCAGGAAGGATTTTCCGTTCAAAACTGCGATACTATCCGTTGAGAGATGAGTATAAGGCAAGTATTTTTTCTCTGTATAAAGATAGGCCAGTTGATCATTTTCTTC
>CAIXTT010000176.1 GCA_903922455.1 uncultured Bacteroidota bacterium
ATACCGAACTCTGAATTTTGCGCTTTTACTTTACGTCCAAGAAGTTGTGAAAGATCAAGTTGCAATTTGTAGTCGACAATATTTTCAAAAGAATGAGTTCCTGAAGCTGTCAAATCCATCGCACTCGATTTTATTTCCATCGATGGAATTTTAATTACTTGATTGCTGATCTCAATTTCATTTTGCAACGTTTGAAACTTTATATTTTTCAGATCGGCACTTTTCAGATATTTTGAAAGTGCAAGCATGGGTTCAAAGTTCAAGAGCTCACCATTCTCGATTAAAATATTACTACGAGCATAAATTTTATTAAAATTACAATGAAGATCTTTACTCCAAGTAGAAACAAATTGAGCAGTTGCGGTAAGTTTCCCTTTTACATTTTTATCCATCATCACTTGCTGGCCGAAATTCCCCAGTTGAGTAAACACTTCTGTCACGTCTAGCTTTTTCATTTGTGCGTCGCAGGAAATAAGGATACTATCGGGACGAGCAGCATCCATGGCTCCACTCATCAATACATTTCCTTCAAACGCCTTAAACGCAATTGCATTTCCGTACAAAATTTTATTGCGAAGATCGAGTTGTCCTTTTAGTTGCCATGCTTGAAATTTTCGAAACGATAGCACTCCAATTTGAACATTCAGGTTCATCCGAATACGATGACTGAAATCGAGTCGATAGGTAGTATCCGCAGATGCAGCCAACGATTTATCCTCTAATAATTCATTCAGATCAAGATTGCGACAAACGATACGCGCATCACCATTTACCATTTCATCATTTGAAAGCAGATAGGCGTAAACGTTATCAAAACTACCATCCACTTTAAAATCGCTTCCGGCTGCTTTGCCTTGCATATCTGTTAATGTTAAACGATTTCCAACGAGCGACATGAATCCTTGAATTCCCGAAAACTCCACTCGGCTTTTCTTCAATTTAAATCCAGCGTCCTTCAGCTCAATGTTTCCACTGCTGATCCAACTGTTCGACTCCTTCACTCTTCCTTTCAATTGCGCATCGACTACGAGTTGACCCCACATCCCTTCCATCGTATCCGGCATATAAAATTTACTAAGCACTTCTAGATTTACATTACTCTTCGCCGACACATTAATCCAAGGATTTGCAAAATCTTCCATCAACAAATTCAATTGAAAAGATTGATTCTCCAGCACGCCATTTGCATTTGCAATTTGCAAACGTTCAACAGGTCGGGACGATGAAATTCGGTTCGCGTAACTTCCTTTAAAAGAAATATTGCTCAATGCATACGGTGTTCCTTTTGGAGCTAAAGAAGCTTTCTCTGTACTAAACTGAGCATGGATCAAAGGAGATTCATTCTCTCCAACTTGTCCTTTCACTTGCAAGTCAAACTGAACAATTCCTGAATAATCGTATTGCGATAATTTTTCGGTATACACACCGGGAATCAAGGATAAAATTTCCTTCAATCCCGCCTTTTTACTTTTAATATTTACATCCATAAAAGTAGATGCTTTCTCTTCGCGGAAAAACCCATCTAGCCCAAACTCCAACGCTGCAATCTTTAAAGAACTCTCTTTAATTTCATACAATTTACGTTGACGATCGATGTGAATATTTAGGTCGATGGTCGTTTCTTTATGATGAATATAATTCACGCCATTCGTTTGAAAGCGTTCCACCATCAAATTTCCACTTCCACTTAAATCATAAATATCACTCGTAAATTGTCCTTCCCAATTCATATTCTCAGCAAAAAAAGAATAGTCGCGCGCTTTATTAATAGTATGATATTGAATATTGGTTTCCTTCAAAATAATTTCTTGAAGTTGTAAATTGAATGTGCTGTTTTTATTTTCTGATTTCTTAAAGATATCGTAATTCTCATCTCCATTTTTATCTACAAAAAGATTACATGATGCATTTTCGATGCTAATACTTTTCAATCGGACATCCTCTGAAAAAACATCCCACCAAGAAAATAGCAGGAACACATTTTTTGCAACCAACAAGGGTTCTTGATTTCC
>CAIXTT010000177.1 GCA_903922455.1 uncultured Bacteroidota bacterium
AAAGCCCGCCACTCGGATGAATAAAGTTTGTGTTGCTTGTCAACACATTTAATAATGCCCGGATGGCGGAATTGGTAGACGCGCTGGTCTCAAACACCTGTGCCTTCACTGGCATGCCGGTTCGACTCCGGCTCCGGGTACAAAACAGAGCGAGTAACAGAGCGAGAGCGGTGTTACTCGATCTGTTTTTCTTCGCTCTCACACTCGCTCTAAAAAGATTTCTAATTCTGCGAAATTTCCATTTTATCGTAAAATATCATTTTTCACTTGCCAATCAATAGTAATTCTATAAACCCTTTTTCTAAAACTATAATAATATGTTCGACTTTCAAAAACTTGAAGTTTACAAAAAAGCAAAGCTATTTCATTTAACATGTAAAGATGTAATTCTAACACGTCCGCTTGATCAATATGTCAAAGACCAATTAGGAAGGGCTTCTTTTAGTGTGCCGCTAAACATAGCAGAAGGCTCTGGCAAATTTTCAAAAGCCGACAGAAGAAATTATTTTACTACTTCTCGGGCATCAGCGATGGAATGTGTTGCTATTGCAGATATTCTAGCTGAAACGGGTGTATTAAATAAAAATGAATTTGAAGATATAATACTTCAAGCTGATGAATTATCAAGGATGCTTTACGCGATGATAAAAAATCTATCTTAAAGCTTATCCTTCAATTTTAATTCATCACTTTCACTCTGCTTGCCCTGCAGCGATTTCTGCTGCATGGGCTACTCGCTCTGGTAAACACTCGCTCTAAGAAGATTTCTAATTCTGTGAGTATTTTACTTGGGTTCGTAAAATATCATTTTTCACTTGCAAATAAATGGTAATTGTATAAAACCCCTTTTCTAAAACTATATTAACATGTTCGACTTTCAAAAACTTGAAGTTTACAAAAAACAACCTCTTTCAATAAAGAAGTAAACAAACCGTGTCTTCAATTCTCCTGAAAATTAAGTGAAACACCAAATTGTTTGTGTTTCATATTAATGTGTCATTTCCTATTAATAATTACTTCTGCAGAACTACAAAACAAGTATATGACAATTATCATAATCAAGATTATTCTATTTCGGATACTTTTGTCCGATTAACCACTAAAAGAAACTAAAGCATGCCAAACACATCACCTCACTCCTTCCATATTCCGGTAATGGGGTTAGGATACACCATAGACACACCAATTAAAGTAGGCAAATACGGGATTTCATCTGTAGTGTCTATCATAGAGGATCATTTGGTTGAACAAATGAGGGAAATTATCTCTAAACGAGAAAATTTACCTTATGAAAATATTACTACAAAAGAAACGGATTTTAGAGCGAAAAGAATAACCAAATATTTGAATTTACTTCAAGTTGTTTTGAACCAACAAATTCAAAAAATCAAAGAAGAAGAATTTAATAAGGATGAAGACATCCATAAATATTTCGAAATGCTTCCTAATAATTCAAACCTAAAAAATCTTTATTATTCATTAAAAACAAGAACAGGCTTAGAAAAAAAGGGAATTGAAAAAAAATTAAGATCCTTGATTAAGGCGGGATCGATAGATGTAAACATCATGTCTAAACTTGACAAACCTAACTTCACAAAATCTGGAGAAGCTTTACCTCAAGAGTATTCAGATGCATTATCAGCATTAAGGGGCTATGCCAATAGTGAGTTGTGCTCTTCCATTGTATTCTCTGCAGGATTGAATCCGCGCCTATTTACATATTGTGCAAACTTCAAAGATTTTTTCCCAAACGAAGAAGGGTTTATCAAGAAAAAAATCATTCTAAAAGTAAGTGACTATCGGTCAGCATTGATTCAAGGAAAATACCTTGCAAAAAAAGGATTATGGACTTCAGAATTCAGAATAGAGTCGGGAATAAATTGTGGAGGACATACCTTCGTTTCAAACGGGTTGTTAATGGGCCCCATACTCGAAGAATTTAAACAAAAACGAAATGAATTGTATCACGAACTTTTCATTGATTGCAACAAAACCCTTACAGAAAAAGGTAGATTCCCACTACTCTCAAATGCTTCCTTACTGATTACTGCTCAAGGAGGAATTGGTACATCAGAAGAGCATAAAAATTTACTTGAACATTTTCAACTCAACTCTCTTGGATGGGGAAGTCCCTTCTTAATGGTGCCTGAAGCTACAAATGTAGATAATGATACTTTGCTAAAACTAATAAATGCAAAAAAAACCGACTACTTTATTAGTAATGCATCTCCACTAGGTGTTCCCTTCAGCAATTTCAAGCATAGTAGTGCAGAAATACAAAGAAAGTTTAGAATATCTAGAAACAAACCTGGAAGTCCGTGCTATAAAAAATTCTTGTCAAACAATACGGAATTTACTGAAAAAATGATTTGTACTGCTTCGAGACAATATCAACATTTGAAGATAAAACAACTGCGAGAAACCATAACCAATGAGACTGAACTTAAAAATCAAATACAAGAAGTCACAGAAAAAGATTGTCTCTGTGCCGGGCTGGGGTCTTCTGCTTTATTAGTAAATAACCTTATGCCACCTAACAATTTATCCGCAGTAACCATTTGCCCAGGTCCTAATCTCGCCTATTTTTCAGGAATCTTTTCATTAAATCAAATGGTTGATCATATTTATGGAAAAACGCAATTACTGAATGGAACTTTCCGACCGCATGTTTTCATCAACGAACTCGAACTATACATTAACTATATCAAAAGAGAATTCGAAAAAAGCAGAAGCAACTTAACCGAAAAACGAAAATCTTACTTTTCATCCTTCAAATCCAATTTATTGGAAGGAATAAAATTTTACGAGAAATATTTTACGCCTCTTCTTTTTATGAATGATACAATATTTCAAAAAAACATTCTATTACTTGAAGAAAACAAAATTTCAATTCAGAAAATATTTCAGTCGTTAGATAAATAGCAAAAGTATGTCCTCAGCAAAAGTTAAAAACCAAATGAATAGTAAAACCTCATGGGCAGAACCTTACAAAATGAAAATGGTAGAGCTGCTGAAAATAACCAATAGCAAGCAACGAACAAAAGCAATAAAAGAGGCCGGATACAACACTTTTCTATTAAAGTCGGAAGATGTTTATATTGATTTATTAACCGACAGTGGAACCAACTCGATGAGTGATCGACAATGGAGTGCTTTTATGACAGGTGATGAAGCCTATGCAGGAAGTAAAAGTTTTTACAAACTAGAAAAAGCCATTCAACATTTTTACGGATACAAGCACATCATTCCAACACATCAAGGAAGGGCAGCAGAAAATATACTATCAAAAATATTAATCAAAAAAGGAGATGTAATTCCAGGTAATATGTACTTTACTACCACTCGACTTCATCAAGAGCTAGCGGGTGGTCTATTCTTTGACATCATCATAGATGAGGCTCATGATCCCTTTAACGAACACCCTTTCAAAGGAAATATTGATATTAATAAACTTGACAAACTTGTAAAAAAATTCGGAGCCAAAAAAATTCCTTACGTAAGTTTAGCTACAAATGTAAACTTAGCTGGTGGTCAACCTGTAAGCATGGAAAACTTGAAATCGTTACGATCCTACACTAAAAAGCATAAAATTAGAATCATTCATGACATGACCCGTGTGGCAGAAAATGCATACTTCATTCAGCAACGAGAAAAAGGATATGAAAAGAAAAGCATAAAAGAAATCGTAAAAGAAATTTGTTCTTATACCGATGGTGCTACAATGAGTGCCAAGAAAGATGCACTAGTAAACATTGGAGGATTTTTGGCAACCAATGAATGGGATGTATTTGAAGAAGCACGGAATTTAGTAGTGGTGTACGAGGGGTTACATACCTATGGAGGACTAGCCGGTAGAGATATGGAGGCTATCGCTGTTGGCATAGAAGAAAGCCTAGATGACTTCCATCAACATGCGCGTGTTGGTCAAGTTGAATACTTAGGAAATAAAATGTTGGGATTTAATATTCCAATTGTAATGCCGATTGGAGGTCATGGAATTTTTGTTGATGCAAAATCCTTCCTACCACATCTTGATCAAGAACAATATCCTGCCCAAACATTAGCTGCTGAAATTTATATTGAAGGAGGTATTCGAACCATGGAACGAGGAATAGTTTCTGCGGGGCGAAAATCAAATGGTGAAAATCACAAGCCTAAGTTGGAGCTCGTACGCTTTACTATTCCAAGAAGAGTATATACACAAGCACATATGGATGTCATTGCAGAATCAGCAGCTTCAGTTTATGATAGAAGAAAACACATCAAAGGGCTAAAAATGATATATGAACCCAAATATTTACGTTTCTTTCAAGCTAAATTCGAAAAAATAAAATAAAAACACAGTGTCTTGAAACAATCCAAATAAAAAATAATGAAGTCCATTGCTCCAAAAAATATTTTTATTGCACTCTGTACGTTGTTTCTCATCTATTCTGCGAGCATTTACATACAACCTGTCTTTAATAAAAAGGAGAAAATATTTCATCCGAAAATAGTGGGAGAAGGAAAATTAGTATGGCAAAAATACAATTGTCAAAGTTGCCATCAACTTTATGGACTTGGAGGATATTTGGGACCTGATCTTACCAATATTTATTCACAACCAGAAAAAGGAGAATTAGTTATTAGAGCGATGTTAAAATCAGGAACACGACAAATGCCTTCTTTTGAACTGAAGGAAGAAGAAATATTAGTACTTCTAGAATTTTTAAAATCAGCAGATGCAAGTGGAAGTGCCGACCCACGAGTGTTTAATGTAAACGAATTTGGTCTCACGGAAAGAAATGAAAATTAACAATGGAAAATTATTCTTAACAACCGCACTTCTACTTTTAGGCGTAGCACTTTGCTTTGGAATACTGTCTGCGATCACTTATTTGTATCCCTATTTCCTAAAAGAAGAATTAGGTTTTTCTGCTCTTCGACCATTACATGTAAGTACTGCAATTTTCTGGATAATACTTGGTGCCACAGGATGCATTTACTATTGCGTTGAAGAATACACACAACTAAGGGGTAATAATACGATAGCATTTTTGCAATGGTCACTTTGGATAATCGCCATTATAGGAATCCTATTTTGTTATACGCATCATGAATTTGGAGGAAGAGAATATTGGGAGTTTAATGCCATTTGGGCAATTCCCATTCTAATTGCATGGATCCTTTTCATGATTAATATTATTCCACTCCTAAGTACCATTAAAAAATGGCCCGTTTATTTTTGGATGTGGTTTACAGGTATTCTGTTCTTCTTATTCACTTTTTTAGAAAATTACCTATGGACAATACCGTACTTCAGGGAGAATATCATATTAGATATGACGATTCAATGGAAGGTGAATGGATCATTGGTTGGAGCTTGGAATCAACTTTTATATGGTACAGCATTTTACTTGATGGACAAATTTGACAAAAAGAAAACCATTGGCGGATCCAAGCTAGCTTTTTTCATGTACTTTTTAGGTCTATTCAATCTTATGTTCAATTGGGGTCATCACATATATATTCTTCCCACTGAAAAACACATTCGATACATAGGATACCTCGTAAGTATGACAGAATGGGTCTTCTTCTTGAAAATAATCTGGAATTGGAAAAAAGAAGTTGACACTACACGAATCTTAAACAAAGTCTACTCCTACAAATTTATTGCTGCCACCAATATTTGGATTTTCCTCAATATGGGACAAGCGATATTGATGTCTATCCCTGCATTGAATTTATATACACACGGAACTCATATTACTGTTGCACATGCTATGGGAACCACTATAGGCATTAACAGTATGATCATACTCGCTAGTTGTTTCACTTTCCTCCAAGAAGATCAACCAACAAATACACGAACAAAGCGTCTGAACATTGCATTTTGGATGCTTCAATTAAGCCTATTTATATTTTGGATAACTTTAAATTGGGCGGGCTTGAAAAAAGGAATTTGGCAACTAGATCCAAATCAATCGAGTTTCTCTGAAATGATGTTGGGACTTCAACTCCCATTCCAAATAATATTTATTGCTGGATGTGGAATACTTGTATCCTTAATGATATTGATTCACCATTTGCTATTTAAGATCCAGAAAAGTGCGGAATCAAGATGATCGATCCTATTCGAAAAAGAAATCCATCTACTTGCAATACCCATAAAAGCTTTTAAACAATTTCAATAATCAATTTTTCATAAGTAATTGATTCTACCATTAGAATTAAAATACAAACGAAAATCATAACTTAAATATCTACAATCGCCTGTTTAAAAGTAAATCGGATCTATTAATCCGATTTAATATACTTCAACTAAATTTGACTCATAACAAAAACATATGACTCTTTCCAAAGCCTGTGAACATGGCATTAGAGCTTCGCTCTACATTGCTCAACAATCCGTACTAATAGAGCGAGCCAGCTTGAAAGACATCGCTCTCGAAATAGATGCCCCGGAGGCATTCACTGCCAAAATATTACAGCAACTCGTAAGGCAAGGAATAATTAGTTCGATACAAGGGCCAAAGGGAGGTTTTAGCATGAGTAAAAAAGCAATAAAAGAATTGAAACTTATTCAGATCATTCATGCAATTGATGGAGATACCTTTGAGAATAAATGTGTCTTAGGATTAAAGCTATGTTCTGAAATTTCGCCTTGTCCAGTACACGATCAATTCAAGCATATTAAAAAAGACTATTTGAAAATGCTTCAAAAAACGACTATTCATACTATGATATCCAGTTTAAATGAAGGGATAAGTTGCTTAAAACTATGATCGCAAAATAAATAAGAACAAACGTACACGAAAATCAACACAAAAGATATGGAAAAATTTGTCATCAAAAGAAACGGCGAATACCAACCTTTAAATTATTATAAAATCTCTGATGCTATTCTAAAGGGCTTCGAAAGTGTAAATAAAAAATTCGAACCTATTTTTTTAGAACATATTCATGAAGTACTTGAATCCAAAGAAGTGTGGGGTGTTGAAGAAATACAAGATATCATCGAACAACAGTTATTTCATCAACATCACTTTGATGTAATGAGATCCTTTATGCTATTCCGTCACACACGTAAACTACAACGAGAAAAAAAAGAAGGCATTCAATTCAACACAACATATGTTGACAGCACTCAAGCGATAGAAGAGTACATTCGACAAAAAGATTGGAGAATAAATGCCAATGCAAACACTTCCTACTCCAATGCAGGACTAGTGAATAATGTTGCTGGAAAAATCATAGCTAATTATTGGCTTGATAAAGTTTACAATACCGAAGAAGGATATGCACATCGAAATGGAGATATTCATATTCACGATTTAGATTGCTTAACTGGGTATTGTGCGGGCTGGAGCTTACGCGTATTGTTAAACGAAGGATTTAATGGAGTTAGAGGAAGAGTAGAAAGCAGACCTCCTTCCCACTTCAGAGAAGCGCTCGGGCAAATAGCCAATTTCTTAGGAATCTTACAAAGTGAATGGGCAGGTGCACAAGCATTAAGTTCATTCGACACCTATCTGGCTCCCTATGTATTCAAAGATAACTTGTCAATTGAAGATATAACTAAAGCTGTTCGAAGCTTTGTGTACAATCTCAATGTTCCTGCTCGTTGGGGACAAAGTCCATTTACCAATATTACATTAGATTGGGTAGTCCCTACTGATTTAAAAGAACAAATTCCAACCAGGAGCAACCAACATTTATTTAAAGGCATAAAAGACAAAGAACTTTTAGTACGATGCTCGCTACGTGGAATATCAAACCCTGAAGATTTTAGGTACGAGCATTTCCAAAATGAGATGAACATGATCAACAAAGCTTACTATATAGTTATGACGGAAGGCGATTCAAATGGGCAACCGTTTACCTTTCCTATTCCAACGGTAAACATCACTGAAGATTTTGACTGGTATGGAGAGAATACAGATCTATTGTTTGAAAACACTGCAAAAATAGGCTCTTCCTATTTTCAAAATTTCATTGGCAGTCAATTTGTCTTGGATGAGTTCGGAAATAAAGTTGAAAATCCCAATGCTTATAAACCGAATGCTGTAAGGAGTATGTGTTGCAGATTGCAACTCGATTTGCGCGAACTATTGAAAAGGGGAAATGGACTATTTGGTAGTGCTGAAATGACAGGGAGCATAGGCGTAGTCACCATTAATATGGCGAGGTTAGGCTACTTAAACAAAGGGAACAAAAAAAAGTTATTCATAAGACTTGACGAACTCCTATTAATTGCAAAATCGACACTTGAAAAAAAGAGAATCTTTATTCAGGAAATGTTTGATCGAGGTTTATACCCTTATACAAAACGTTACTTAAGTCATTTCAGAAATCATTTTTCCACTATTGGTGTAAATGGAATTAACGAGATGATTTTAAATTTTAGCCAGAATCAAGATAACATTACAACTGAGGAAGGAATTGAATTCGCATCGGGCATTTTAGATCATATTAGAAATCGAATGAAGGAATTCCAAGAGGGAACAGGAAACCTTTACAATCTGGAAGCTACACCAGCAGAAGGCACTACTTATCGATTTGCAAAAGAAGATAAAAAGAGATTTTCAGACATCATTCAATCTGGAGAACAAGAAAACATCTATTACACCAACAGTTCCCAGATTCCAGTGAATCATACGGATGACCCTTTTGAAGCACTTTACTTACAAGACGAATTACAATGTAAATACACAGGCGGAACCGTGCTACATTTGTATATGAGAGAAAAAGTAAGTTCGCCAGAGGCTTGTCGAAACCTCGTAAGAAAAGTTTTATCTAATTTTCGTTTACCCTACATTACCATCACACCAGTATTTAGTGTTTGTCCAAAACATGGCTACTTGAGTGGTGAGCATGAATATTGCCCAACGTGTGATGACATAATTCTAGAAAAAAAGAAAAGAAAAGAAACCACTTAAAATAAAAAGACATGAAAACAAAAACTACCTTAGAGACCATTGAACTAAATCAAGAAGAACGCACTAAATGTTTAGTATATACTCGTGTTATGGGATATCATCGACCTGTCGAAAGTTTTAATATAGGAAAAAAGGGTGAACACAAACAACGACTACATTTCACAGAAATTAAATCATGATCAGGTGATCTTTAGTATAACTCCTTTTACATTATTAGATTATCCAAATAAAACAGCATGCATCTTGTGGTTTGCAGGATGCAATATGCGATGCGTTTATTGTTATAATCCTGAAATAGTAGTTGGAAAAGGTAAAATCCCTTTTAGTGAAGTCCTTCTTTTCCTTCAAAAAAGAAAACATCTCCTTGATGGAGTCGTTTTTAGCGGAGGCGAATGCACTTTACATAAAAATATTGATTCCTATATTGAAGAAATTAAACAAATGGGTTTTGAAATAAAGATAGATACCAATGGCAGCTCTCCAAAAGTTATTGAAAGATTACTCCAGAAAAATTTAATTAACTACGTCTCATTAGATTTCAAGTCGACCCACAACAAATTTGAATCCATTACCAAATCAAACTTATTCAACAATTTCCAAGAGAGTTTAAGAATTTTAAACAAAGGGCAAATTCCATTTGAAATAAGAACCACCATCCACTCAGATCTACTAGTAGAGAGCGACATTCAAAAGATGATAAACTATTTGGAAAATGAAAATTACAAAGGGACGTATTATCTACAGCAATTCGTTAATAATACAGAAACGCTTGGCCATATCCAAAATTCAAAAGTCATCCACATTACAAAAAAACTAAAAAGCAGATTAAAAATTGAATTAAGAAATTAATTACTAATAGAAGCTAACTCAAACCTCAAACCACCGTTTCTTATGCACTAAATTAATGGCTTGTGCTTTTGAGGTTACGTGCAACTTTGCATAAATATTTGCAATGTGTTTTCGGACGGTGTGGCTACTTAAAAATAATTTTTCGGCAATGATTTTATAGTCATAGCCTTTTACTAAAAGCTGCAACACTTCCAGTTCTCTTTCGCTAAGATCGGTGTTCGTTGCTGAAGTATTTGAACTTGGAATCGGTGCTGTACTGTTCTTTCCAACCAACATGTTCATTGCTTTCCTTGCTATGGATGGACTCATGGGGACACCACCCACTTCCATCATTTGAATAATGTAATCTTCGATCACGCTGGCATTCTCATCTTTTAACAAATATCCATTGGCGCCGCATCGGATGGCTTCAAAGATTTTGTCCTCGTCATCAAAAATAGTGAGCATCAAAAAATATACTTCTCGAATAAACCATCTGTTCTGCGAAATTTAAAAAGAATGATTAAAAATTGGGCAAATAACCTCACCTTTGCAGTATGATTCAGATTGAC
>CAIXTT010000178.1 GCA_903922455.1 uncultured Bacteroidota bacterium
ATGCCAATGCTGTGATTCGTACCTGCGAGTGTTTTGGGATTCAGGATATTCATGTTATCGAAAATGAAAATCGATTTAAAGCCGCTAAGAAAGTATTACAAGGAGCTCATAAATGGTTGAGCATTTTAAAATACAAAGAGGCCGGTTCAAAATCGATGGATTGTATCCAATCGTTGAAAGCAAAAGGGTATAAAATTGTAGCTACTTCTCCGCATGCAGGTAGTATCGATATTCACGACCTCGACTTACATCAGCCCATAGCTATTGTAATGGGACAAGAGAATATTGGCATTTCAGAGGTGGTGAAATCCGAAGCCGATGTATTTGTTAAAATTCCGATGCACGGATTTACGGAGAGCTTAAATATTTCAGTAGCTGCAGCTATTTTGTTGCAAGATATTTCAAGTCGCTTGCGTAGAACAGATACTGTAAATTGGAAACTATCCACTGAGGAAAAAGATGAAATAAGAAGAGAATGGACTCTTAAAAATATTTATCGTAATGAATTGTTGATCGAACGTTTTTATCAAGATCAGAAGAATGAGTAAGTTCATAAATGTTCATACTCATCTAGCTCAAGATCAAAATGTGCTCAGCATTCAGCATGTTCACGCAGGAGAATTAGATGAGGAACCTACTAAAGGTTTATTTTCGGTTGGATTTCATCCTTGGTACATTGATGAAAGTACATGGAAGAAAACATTAGGAAAATTGAAAACTGAAGTGAAGCATTCGGGGGTATTAGCAATCGGTGAAGCAGGACTCGATAAAGTTTGTGAAATTCCATTTTCGTTACAGATGGAAGTGTTTATTGCCATGATTGAACTTTCTGAGTTTATTCAAAAACCATTAATCATCCATTGTGTTCGTGCATTTCAAGAAATAATTGAATTGCATAAAAAATTTCAACCACAGCAACATTGGATCATTCACGGATTTAATCGCAATCAAAATATTGCCTCTTCCCTACTCGATCAACAAATATTACTTTCATTCGGGTCTGATCTTTTCAAGCCTGAATCGCCCATCTTGGAAGTACTGAAAAAAATTCCTTCGAATGAATTTTTCTTGGAGTCGGATAATAAACAGATAAGCATGGATGAATTGTACTCGAAAGCTGCCAACATCCGCAATGAAAATGTGGAAGTAATGAAAGAAAATTTATACACTAACTTTAAAAGAGTATTTAATTATGCAGCATCGTAAGTGGCTTTCTCGAACGGAATTGTTGATTGGAAAGTCAGCAGTAGAAAGATTAGAACAAGCGCATGTACTTGTCATTGGTTTAGGCGGCGTAGGATCCTTTGCCGCGGAGTTTATTGCTCGTGCAGGCGTAGGTGAAATGACCATCATTGATGGTGATGAAGTGGATGCAAGTAATATTAATCGACAACTTCCTGCATTAGCAACCACCATCGGACAATCGAAAGCTTTATTGATGGAGGAACGATTGAAAGCAATAAATCCATCCATAAAAATAAATTGTATTCAATCTTTTCTGATGCCCGAAGTTATTGATGAATTGATGATGACGCAACCTTTTGATTATGTTGTGGAAGCCATCGATAGCATTACTCCTAAAACAACCGTAATTGCATCTGCCTTAAAAAATAAGTTGAGAATTGTAAGCAGCATGGGCGCCGGCGGAAAAGTAGATCCCACTAAATTGCTGATTGATGATATTGGAAATACGCGCATTTGTCCATTTGCACAATATGTACGAAAGCGATTAGCACAACTTGGAATCAGAAGCGGTGTGAAAGCCGTTTACTCTACTGAAGCCGTCATAAAAGAATCATTGATGATGACCGATGGTACACGTTTTAAAAAATCAGCTTATGGTACGATCTCCTATCTTCCTGCTACTTTTGGGGCAGCTTGTGCTTCTGTAGCCATTCGGGATTTAATGGATGATGTGAAACCAACCTCATAAAGTGAAATTGAAAAATGGAAAAATTTACACTACTCTATACTGATAATAAATCGAAAGCACGTGCTGGAGAAATTGAGACCGCTCATGGTAAAATTCAAACGCCCATTTTTATGCCCGTTGGTACGGCAGGAACTGTGAAAGGTGTGCATCAGCGAGAATTGAAAGAGGATGTGAAAGCGCAAATTATTTTAGGCAATACCTATCATTTGTATTTACGTCCTGGAACAGAGTTGTTGGAGAAAGCAGGCGGCTTGCATGGATTTATGAATTGGGATCGACCCATTCTCACCGATAGTGGCGGTTATCAAGTTTTTTCATTGAGTGAAATTCGAAAGATTAAAGAGGAAGGTGTTCAGTTTACTTCACATATTGATGGATCAAAACATCTGTTTTCTCCCGAAAGAGCCATCGATATTCAACGAAGTATAGGTGGCGATATCATCATGGCTTTTGATGAATGTACTCCCTATCCTTGCGAGGAGAAAGCAGCAAAAAAATCAATGGAACTTACTCATCGTTGGTTGGAGCGTTGTTGTAAACACATGGACGCTAATTTACCTTTGTACGGATACAAGCAAAGTCTTTTTCCCATTGTGCAAGGAAGTACTTATCCTCATTTACGTAAGCAAAGTGCAGAATTTATTAGCTCCATGGATCGAATCGGAAATGCTATTGGTGGATTGTCGGTGGGTGAACCTATTGAAGACATGTACCAACTCACCGATTTAGTGACTGATATATTGCCAGCTGATAAACCACGCTATTTGATGGGCGTAGGAACACCGGCTAATATTTTAGAAGGAATTGCTCGTGGTGTAGATATGTTCGATTGTGTGATGCCAACTCGAAATGCGCGAAATGGAATGCTCTTTACCAGAAATGGAATTATCAATATCAAAAATGAGAAGTGGAAGAATGATTTAGGTCCATTGGAAGATGATGGAGTTGGCTATGTAGACAAAACCTATTCTAAAGCTTATTTACGTCACCTTCATATCTCTAGAGAGATGTTAGCCGCCCAAATCGCTACTCTTCATAACCTTGGATTTTATTTGTGGCTCGTAACAGAAGCTCGCAATCAAATTCTGGAAGGAAATTTCGTGGCTTGGAAAGATGAAATGGTTAAAAACGTGAGCCGACGCCTCTAATGAAGCTTTGTTTCAAGCTATGTTGATGGTATTCTCTAGCATGAAATTGTATCAACACAAAATACTAATTTACGAAGCCTTATATTTGCAACGTGAAAATTAAAATCTTAGATCGGTATATCATCATAAAGTTCCTTGGGACTTTCTTTTTCGCGTTGGCGTTGATTATATCGATTGCCATCGTTTTTGATATCAGTGAAAAGATTGATGATTTTTTGGAGAAGGAAGCTCCAATGAAAGCCATTGTTTTCGAATATTACCTCAACTTCATTCCTTTTTTCGCGAATTTATTTAGTCCATTGTTTATTTTTATTTCTGTGATCTTTTTCACTTCTAAGATGGCGGGACAAACCGAGATCATTGCTATTTTGGCGAGTGGAATTAGTTTTAAAAGATTGTTGGTTCCCTATTTAGTAGCTGCATTGTTCTTAGCTGGTATTAGCTTTTATTTGAATAACTACGTACTTCCTCACTCGAATACCTCTAGAATTGCGTTTGAAACAAAGTATATTAAGAATCCTTTCGTTTATAAAAATAAACACGTCCATCGCCAAATAGCACCCGGACAATTCATCTATTTTGAAAGTTATAACAACTTCGATAAGATCGGCTATCAATTTTCGTACGAACGGATTGAAAATGGAAGTTTGAATTTTAAATTGCTCTCCGAAAGAATTTTTTGGGATAGTCTGAAAAACAAATGGACGATCGAAAATTATTTTACACGAGAAATTAAGGGAATGGAGGAAGTTATCTCCACTGGATTTCGAATGGACACTTCTTTGGCGTTCTATCCCGGAGAATTTAATCGTCGTGATAATTTTGTTGAGACGATGGACACGCCAGAATTAAATAAATACATCGATCAAGAAATATTACGAGGATCGGAAGAAGTCCCGTTCTATCTCGTCGAAAAGTATCGCCGATTCTCCTATCCATTCGCCACATTTATTTTAACCATAATGGGAGTCTCGCTCTCGAGCCGAAAAGTAAGAGGCGGAATTGGTGTGCAAATTGGTGTGGGAATTCTCTTAAGTTTTACCTACATTATGTTTATGCAAATCAGTCAAACTTTTGCAACAAACGGCAATTTACCAGCGTGGTTAGCCGTTTGGATTCCCAATATTTTCTTTACGATTATCGCAATTTTCCTCTTGAAAAGAGCGGCGGATTAATTCAGTCCTGATAGCTATCGAGATCAGAATTCGTAAGAACTTACACATTTGCATTGATTGTTTAAAAAGAAAAATGCTAAAATTGTAATAACGAAAACAGAATGGCATAAAGTCATCTAGTATTACTTCAAACAAAATTATTTTGCAAAAAAATAATTTTTTACGCCTAATTTATTACCTTTAATTCTGCATTCTTAATTCTGCATTCTTAATTATTATTTAAATAAACCAGATATTATCTGGTTTATTTAAATAACATTGTAGAGTGTATCCCTCTCCACCGGAATTCTTCCAGCTTGTGAAATTAAATCAATTAATTCTTTTGTAGATAAAACGG
Organism: uncultured Bacteroidota bacterium; assembly: GCA_903922455.1. Taxonomy (GTDB): domain Bacteria; phylum Bacteroidota; class Bacteroidia; order AKYH767-A; family OLB10; genus JAJTFW01. The sequence continues at coordinate 4,594 of CAIXTT010000178.1, forward strand.
GGATTTGTTCTTCTGCCCCTGCCATCGAATAAATTTTCGTGCTATCATCAATAGTGCCGTCTAAATCATCCACACCAAATGATTGCGTTAATTGAGCGGTACTCCTACCAATCATCGGCCAATAGGCTTTTATGTGATCGAAATTATCGAGGTAAATACGAGCGATGGCAAATACTTTAAGGTCTTCTTGTAATGTGCTTTCAATAACATCATCCATATCATTGTCCATGTTGCGAAACTTGAGTGGAATAAAGGTCTGGAAGCCTCCAGTCTTGTCTTGTAAGTCACGTAAACGTTTCATGTGATCGATGCGATGCTCCACGGTTTCTATGTGTCCATACAGCATGGTAGCATTGCTTTTTAATCCCAATTGATGGGTAGCTTCATGAATTTCCAACCATCGGTCGGCATCACATTTATCGGCACAAATTTTTTCTCTAATTTCCGGCGCAAAAATTTCTGCTCCACCTCCTGGAATGGAACCTAATCCATTATCCTTTAAAAATTGCATGCCTTCTAATGCCGTCATTTTAGCTTTACGAAACATGTAATCTAATTCAACAGCTGTAAATGCTTTGATATGTAATTCGGGACGATAAGCTCGTATATCTGAAAGTAATTCAGCAAAGAAGTTTAAATCTAATTTAGGATGTACTCCGCCAACAATATGTACTTCTGTAATGGGAATTCCATCGTATGCTTTTACTTTGTCGAGCATTTCATTCTTGGTCAACTCCCATCCTTCTTCTTTATGCTTATAATCTTGCGAATAAGAGCAAAACTTGCAGGAGAATACACAAACATTGGTAGGTTCAATATGAAAATTGCGATTGTAATAAGTGTTTAAACCATTTTTTTGTTCTCTTCGATAATTTGCCAAAGCACCACAGGTGGCAACATCTACTTCCTTAAAAAGATATAATGCATCTTCATCACTGATACGTTCATTAGCTTTTACTTTTTGAGCAATCGCTTTTAATTCTTTCGTACCGTGTTGAATAATATGTTGGATGTTGGTTTGATTCATCTTTAATTGCAATTTTCAGGTCCTGCAGTTGGATTTTCTCCAGGAATGTAAATAAATCGTACGCTTTCTGAGTAGAGATCCCCTTCTACGTTTATAAAATAAACGCCACCTCTGAAATCAGTGAGATCAATGGGAATTCCGTCGCCTGGATTTACCATCATTCTCTTTTCAGAGGTTAATTGTCCAAGGGCATTATAAACACGAACCCAACTTAATTGACTTTGCTTATTCTGCGACTTAATACATATTCCCTGTTGAGAAGTCACTGGATTAGGATAAGCAAAAAGATTACCTCCACTACAGTTAGAAGTTGAGGCATTATTTACTTTAAATCCAGCGCTGATGTAATTATTCACCAACACATCATCTGATCCAATGATTCTAAATTCCATTACTTGCGAGCCTGCATTTACACCTATGGTGGGTAAAGTGACTTGAGTAGAAGCACCTGGTAATAACGTTCCGGTCCATTGAAAAGTTTTTTGAAGACCAGCTTGTAATCCATACAAAATGGAAAAAGCCGATACCGTGGCACTTCCGTTATTCTGAATTCTAACCACAGGATCTAAACACAATTTTGCTGCAATTCTAACGGGATTCAATACGGAATCAATGGCTATATCTGAATTATAAAGATTCGGTAATACATGACCGTTAGATATTTTCAAGGAATCTCTGATCCCATTCATCGTAGTTCTCATTCTGAAAATTTGACCAGGTGTAAAAAACATCATGCATTTATCATCAGTATAATCCATGAAATTCATGTACATAATTCCGGGTGATGTTGCCGAACAATTATCCAACTCAGGAAAACGTTGACAACGAAAAGTAGGTCCTTCTTGATTTGGAGTATCGTCAATGGCTTGTAGCGTAATTGGAAAATCACTTGCTGAACAATCATTATTATCATCTCCCCAAATGTGTGACAAGATAAGCCAATGTCCAATTTCATGTGTGCATGTCCTTCCAAAATTATAAGGAGCTTTGGCAATTCCATTTCTACCAAAAGCTTTGTAGTTAATGACAACACCATCTTGATTAGCACTGGAGCCAGGAAAATTAGCATATCCTAACGCGTTTCCTTCCAGTCGACACACCCAAATATTTAAATATTTTGATCGTGGCCATGCATCTGAACCACCTAATAAAGAACTATAAATGGCAGGGTCGAAAATTGGATATTCAGAAATAGCACTGGAAACTCGAATCACTCCGCTGCTGTTGTTTCCTGCAGGATCTCTTTGAGCAAGTTTGAACCTGATTTTACTGTCGGTTATTAAATTTATCCAATCTAAAGGTACATCCAAAGAACTCGCATTATTTGCAGCGAAATCTTCATTAAGAACATCAATTTGCGATTGAATTTCTTCATCGCTAACATTTTGTTCGTCCGAATTATATAAAATATGAATCACTACAGGAATCGTAATTGGAGTATCTACCATTGAGGTAGCATTTATTCCACTAAGTAAGCTTCGATTATTTTCTTGTTCAAAATTTTTGCGGTAAAGAGCATCCGCTGTCATTTTCTTTAGATGTAGTTCGTGTGTCAAGCAACGAGTTTGGGCCGTTAATAGACTTGAAATAAAACAAGAAAATGCAAGGAGTAGAATACAGAAATTGCGCGTGTGTAGAAGAGGCATAGAGGGTACAAAAGTACGAAGAAATGACCCCCATGTCAAATAGATAAGATGTTGATTTCTAATTAAAAAGGGCTAAGCATCTTTGCTTAGCCCTTTTAATAGGAATATTATAAATAATAATCTATTTCGAAATTTGGAATTTCTCTATTTGGCGACCATACTCAGTAATTACTTCTAAGAAATAAAAACCTTGTGATAATGAACTTACATCAACCTTATAAATTCCGCTTTGAACGAAACTTAACTTTTCAGTTAGAACGTTTGTTCCCAATGTGGTCAACACACGAATTTGTAAATTCCCCGATCCAATTTGATTCGGAATCACTAAATTCAAGTTCGTATTTGCAGGATTTGGGAATAAATTCATTTTGAAACTTGGTGAATTTTCATTCACTCCAACGAATGGGCATATCACTGGCAATATTAATTGAGCTACTTCAATGCCCCATCCTGTGTTTAGTTCATTATAAGGATGCCATGTGTTATCGCTCCATTTTTCCCATGACGTTCCAACAGTAATTTCTCCATCCTGACAATGTACAATAGCCAATGTATCACCTGGATTATAAGTAAACTGAATACCTACATAAACATCACCACTCACAGCAATATTAGGAACAAAATCAACCCAAGTTAAAGAACCTGCTAATGCACCTGCAGCAATAGAATCGTATGAAACAGTTGCAGTTCCTAAAGCTGTGTTTGGTTTACCAGCAGCTCCATTATCATCCCATACGGTAACGGTAGCCACCTGACCTGTTCCGGAACTTGAACCAATTCCAAAGACAAAATAGGCTCCATCTATGGTTTGATTGGCACCAACAATAGTGTACTTATCTGCTTTTGCAAGATCTAAATAATCATTATGACCACTTACATAACCCCAGCCTAAAGAACCTAAAATAGAAGGTGTATGAGTAACTACATCAAAATTGGTGATGGTATCGCAACTTAAAGTTCCAGTTGGATTTACAGTAATATACCCTGTTTTTGTTTCGGTATCGCTTCCTGAACCATTCGTCGCAACTAAACTTACCGCGTAAGTTCCTGCGCTTGCATAAGCAATATTCGTTGGATTTTGTATGATTGAACTTGATGGATTTCCACCTGTAAAAGTCCATGCCCATCCTGTTGGTACATTTGTGCTTAAATCAGAGAAGTTAATGGTTCCACCAGCTGTAATTATGGTATTACTCGCCGAAAAATTAGCTACAGGAACTGCAGCACCAGGAGGATTGCAAGTAGAAGATTGAGATAATGCAACACGCATTGGAGAATTACTCATCACCGTTTGAATTCTAGCCTTTTGATTTGCAGTAAACATTTTCAAACACAAATCATCACCATAATCCATAAAATCCATGAACATATCTCCATTGGGTCCATTACTACAAGTAACGCGAGGGAATGCAGGGCATCCATAATTTGCAGTTTGCTGTGTTGGGGTATCAGTACAAAAATCATTTCCACAAGTAGCATCTCCCCAAATATGGCGAAGACCTAACCAATGGCCAATTTCATGAGTAGCAGTTCTTCCCTTATGATAGGGAAATTGTACATTACCTAAACGACCACAGGATTTATACCAAAGGACAATTCCATCTGTAGTTGCACTGCCAAACGGTGCCGACAAGCCTGAAAGTCCACTCCCAGCAGGAAAGGTAGCGTGACCTAAAATATCAAAACCGTTATCATTATAATCTGGAACAACCCAAATATTTAAATAATTATTAGTATTCCAAATGGTGTTCAGCTTGATGGTCCCATCAATATATGATTTTTGAAAAGGAGGCGTGGTTGGACCTAAAGTAGTATAATTAATTCGATCAATTCCATTGGTGAGCCCTCCTTGTGGATTTGTTTGAGCTAAACAAAAATTAATTTCACAGTCAGCAGCAACACCTGCGAATACACTTTGTATGGTTGCAGTGTCAGCATTCAATTTTCTAAAATCTTCATTCAAGACGGCTAATTGCGAAAGAATTTGAGCATCCGAAATATTTAACCCAACACCTACATTAACCCCATTGTGAAGTACATGAAATACAACAGGGATGTTGAATACAATAGCTGCACCCTTATTATTGTTTTGCGCGTGTTGCTGAATTAATGGTTGTAGCCAATTTTCGTAGTCAGCATCCATTACACCTGATGCACAAGATCTTTTCGTAATCTCTTTTTCCATAAGATTACTTGGTTTGAAGAGTCTTTGCTGTGCTGAAGATATCAAGCTAAATGATAGTAAGCAGCCTACTAAGAACAGACATTTTTTCATGAATATTTATTTAATGATTAATTTAAGATTATTTTGGAGGTATGAAATTAGCTAAATTCAATTGAAATATGAGTATTCGATTACATTAAAATTACTTTTCCTTCGAAAAAGTCAAAAGTAAAATTGCCCCCTCTCTGTGAATCAGTTGATTCCATTTAATATGATTGGAATCAACTTGATTCAAATCCCAAATTCTAAATTCGATTGGCACATCGGATTGGATCATATGGTCAGAGCGCTGATGGTATTTTGATTTCGCTTCATCCATTAATTTTCTGCATTTTTTATCGGAAAGTTCAACTCCATAAATATTCTTCATCTTTTCATACCAAGGAAACATGAAGTCGGGTTGTGGAATTATGCCTTTGTAACCAATAGGTGTACTCCTTTTTGCTTCACATAAAAAGGAATCATCTTCTGGCATACTTAAAAAGACTGCATCTGTCGGAGTGTTTTTAGCAATCCAAAGATGCATTTTCTCTAAATCTTTTTTAGGATAATTACCCAACTTATATCGATATTTTAATTTGTCAAAATGCAAATAATCGGAATTGAATACAATTATCATAATGAATAAAATACAAAAGGTTAAAGCTATTCTCCATCTTGTTAAATTTTTACTGAATGGTGGAAATTTTACTTTTTCTACCAAATAAATCGAAACCGGAATTACACCGAATAAAGTGGGCCAAATGGTCGCTTTGAACCATTGCAATTTTCCAATAGAATAGATATTTAATTGCGTGAGTCCAATAGTATATAGTATACATCCTATTGTTGTCAGGAGAATGAATATAGAATAATTAGATAGTTGATGTCTTCTAGAACTAAATAGAATACTGATAAAAATTAGAGTCCACCAGAATATCGTTTTTAGATAATCTATCAACGGAAAACAAAAAGGATTGTAGTGGTGAGAATTCCTGAAATAAAATAGAATGTTATAGTATTGCTCACTTTCTAATGCACGTAATGACCCAAACTGCAAGTAAAGTTGAGGAAATAACATGGCTCCAGCAAAAAGTAAAAACGTTAAAAAATATTTTAAACTATTCATCCATCTTTTTTTATTTACAATCAAAAAAGAAGAAATGATTAAAAGAATAAATAATTGTAGTCCTACTAATAATTGAAATAAAGCGGCTAAACCACAAAATGCAGAAGCATGTACCATTCTACCTTTTGAAAAGCAGGAGTAAGCTAGAGCACCTAATGCAATGGAGAGGATTGTACATGTGAGCTGAACGTCAATGATTGAATTTCCGCCTATCGTAAAATTGTTAAATAGGATGATGAGCAAAGGTGCAATCATCGCTGCCACTTGATTCTTACTTATTCGCTCAGTAATTTCTGAAACTACCCACCCTATTGTACAAATGCAAATAAAGTAAATAAGAAAAACTAGGGTTGGAATGGGAAGCAAGTAAGCTCCTACTCTAATGAGCTGAGCAAAATAAAATCGAACTGTAAACTGTGAAGTTTGCGAAGGAACGAGGTAATCGTTCTGATATAAATTTGAATCAATTAATTGATAAACATAAGGTAAATGCTCCTCTTGGTCACCATTGTTAAATTGATAACCATGAACCAAAATAAATAGAGTGGCAAACAGCAGTGAAAGAAGGAAGCGATCCCTGTTTTTCATCATAGCACTATCAGTTCAATGTCATATTTGGTGGAAACTAACTAATTAATTTTCTTAAATCCTTTAGGATATTTTGCAAGAATACTAAATTTGTGGAATAAAGATATTTTATTATGAACACTACACGCATCCTTTTAGTTGAAGACGAGCAAAGTCTAGCCGATACCATTAAACTAAACCTTGAATTAGAGGGATATAAAGTTCAATGGGCGAATGATGGAAAAAAGGCCTTGAAAACTTTTAAACAAGAGCGATTTGACCTCATCATTTTAGATGTGATGCTTCCTGAGATGGATGGATTTACCGTTTGTGAGGCCATTCGTTTAGAGAACGAAGTAATTCCCGTTCTCTTCTTAACCGCTAAGCACAGCAGCGCAGATCGAGTTACCGGATTAAAAATGGGTGCAGACGATTACCTAACAAAACCCTTTAATTTGGAAGAATTACTGCTCAGAGTTCAAATATTATTGAAACGTGCTACCCGTAATGGGGAAAGTTCAACACCAAGTTTAAGTACCTATACATTGGATAATTTTCTGATTAACTTTTCGGAAATGTCGGTGGGAACTCCTCAAGGCGAGAAAATCAACTTAACCAAGAAGGAAAGTACTCTTTTAAAATTATTGATTGACCGAAAAAATGAAGTAGTTTCGAGAGAACATATTTTGGAAACGGTGTGGGGCTACGACATTTATCCTTCGACACGCACCATCGATAATTTTATTGTTACTTTTCGTAAGTACTTCGAGAAAGACCCTTCAAGTCCTTTGCACTTTCAATCGGTAAGAGGTGTTGGTTATAAATTTGTGGAATAGGTTATAAACACATCTTGTTAATTGTACTATTAGAAGATTACGATAAGGAATAATTTGTTTTTTCTAATAAATATCGATTATTTATTTTGAAAAATGTAAGGTGTACTGAATTATTGTTTGGATCCTATTTTTGAATTTTGTATATTTGGTAACGCACATTAGCTTTTCAAACTAATGCCATAAAAAGTCAATAACTATAAAAACAAACAAACAATTATGAGAAAAATTCAACTATTGATGTTGATGGCTGCAATTACGCTATCAGGTAGTGTTCAAGCACAGAATATCAGAAACTGTGGAACCATGCAGCATTTGCATGAAATGGAGCAACGAGACCCCTCTACAGCACAACGTATGCAAGTTATAGAGCGTGAAACGAACCAGTGGATTAGTTCGAATTCTGCAAATAAAGTGGCCGCTGTGGTTACCATTCCGGTGGTAATTCATGTTGTATATAATACAGCATCTCAAAATATTTCTGATGCCCAGGTTAATTCTCAAATGACTATTTTAAATAATGATTTTAGAAAGTTGAATAGCGATATCAGTTTACTTCCTTCTGTTTTCGCAGGACTTGCTGCTGATTGTGAAATTCAATTTTGTTTGGCTCAACGTGATCCCAGTGGAAATCCAACTACAGGCATTGTTCGTAAATCAACTACCACTACTTCTTTCTCTTCCAATGATAATATTAAGAGAAGTGCTAATGGCGGATCCGACGCTTGGCCTGCAGGTAATTACTTAAATATTTGGGTAGGGAATTTGAGTGGCGGATTATTAGGATATGCTCAATTTCCAGGAGGAACAGCAAGTACCGATGGTGTTGTAATTCTTAACTCTGCTTTTGGAAATACAGGAACCGCAGCAGCTCCCTTTAATAAAGGAAGAACGGCAACGCATGAAGTGGGTCATTGGTTAAATCTTCGACATATTTGGGGTGATGCAAGCTGTGGAAGTGATTTAGTTACGGATACGCCAACACAACAAACTTCAAATTATGGATGTCCTTCTTTCCCAAAGGTGACTTGTAGCAATGGTCCAAATGGTGATTTGCATATGAATTACATGGATTACACTGATGATGCATGTATGTATATGTTTACAACTGGACAAAAAACCAGAATGCTTGCTTCATTAAATACGACCCGTGCTTCTTTGTTAACATCTCAAGGGTGCGTGCCTCCAGTTGCTGGTTCTTGTGGTGTGCCTGCTAGTTTGTCAGCATCAGCAGTAACAACTTCCACCGCCACTTTAAATTGGGGTGCGGTTTCCGGAGCTACTAGCTATAACGTACAGCATAAAGCAACGTCTTCAGCTACGTGGATTGCCGGAACTTCTACTGTAACTTCTCGTGCTATTTCAGGTTTAACAGCTGGTACGTCGTATGAATTTCAAGTAAAAGCGAATTGTGCAACTTCTTCCAGTGCATTTTCAGCTTCTTCTACTTTTTCTACTCCTGCAACTTCTTGCACCGATATCTACGAATCAAACGGTTCCAGAACCGCAGCTAAAACAATTTCTGTAAACGCAAACATTACCGCTACAATTGGTACATCAACCGATAACGATTGGTTCAAATTTACTACGGTGGCCGGTGCTACCAATATAAAAGTTGTTTTGAGTCAACTCCCATTGGATTATGATCTTACTCTTTACAATTCAGCCGGTACTCAGTTAGCTATTTCTCAACTGGGCGGAACTTCTACTGAAACGATAATTCGTAATACAACGTCTGCCGCTACTTATTATGTTAAAGTAAAAGGTTTTTCCGGCGTATTTAGCACTACAAGTTGTTATAACTTAATCGTGAATGCATCTTCTTCTACCTTTAGAAGTAGTGAGTTAACAGAATATACGGAAGGAAATATTAATGCTCAGAAATTAAATAATTCTTCTGAACTAATATTATATCCAAATCCGGCGCAAGATCTTATTCAAGTTAACTTCTTTAATGAGGAAAATTCAATCGTAGAAATTTCGATGATTGATTTATTAGGAAAAGTGATTGAGTCAAAGTCAGTGGATGCCACCGAAGGATTTAATACCACAGAAATGAACACTTCTTCCTTGCAAAATGGGATTTATCTGCTTCGTGTGGTTCAAGACGGAGATGTGCAAATTCGTAAATTTATAGTGAAACATTAAATTAAAAATATATTGAAAAAAAGCCCTTCATTCGAAGGGCTTTTTTTATTTTCACCAGATCTTAATAAATAAAAAATATTATTTAGCTTTTATATGCTCAATTTCATAGAAAGTATTGCACAAGCCACTATCGATCTTCCGCCTCGGCTTACACTCGTTATTTTCCCCACTCAACGTGCTTGTCAGGAGTATAAGAAGGAATATGCTAAGCAAAAAGCAAAAGCCGGATGGCTACCTGTTGTTTTGCCTATTCGTGATTTATTGGGTAAACTAAATACTCCTTTTTTGTTAGATGATCTTTCCTTGTTGCTCAAACTCTATGCTATCCATGTCAAGTTTTTCGGCGAGGAAGAGTTTGGATCTTTTATGTCCTACGGGCAACAAATTATTGATGATTTTAATGAAATAGATCGACAATTTATCAATGCCGATCAGTTGTTTGAAGAAATAGTTGATCTGCGGACGCTGGATGAGCGATTTGAACCCGGAGCAGAAGAGGCCGAGTATATCAAGGCTTTTTGGTCGGAGTTTATTGGAACTACTCATACTCCCCTGCAACATTCTTTCTTGAAGTATTGGAAGCAACTCCCAAAACTTTATCAAGAGTTTAATGCTGTACTGCAAAAGGAAAACCAAAGTTATGAGGGAATGGCTTGGCGTTATGTAGTGGATAACATGAGTCAACAAAATTTCTTTAATGAATTTGATCATGTCGCATTTTGTGGTTTTTATGCCTTGAATAAATCGGAGGAAAAAATAATGCTGCATCTAAAAAAGACAGGTAAACTACATCTTTTTGTTGATTCTGATGAGTATTATACTCAACCCAAGTATCATGAGGCCGGGATGTTTTTTAGACGCGGACTTTTAGCAGACAATTCACTTTCGTGGAAAAATAATTTGTTTGCAATACCAAAAGAAAGTTATCATGTAAAAGGTTGTAATGGTGGCTATGCTTTAACGTGTGAATTAGCACAGGATATTCATCGGTTAGTTTCCACTAATACAGATCTTGTGAAGTCGAATGGACTGGTTGTTGTGCTTGCCGACGAATCTTTAATGTTCTCTTTATATCAACAGTGTCAGCGTTTGGGAGTGAACTTAAATCCGTCTATGGGATTTCCGCTCAAGTATCATCCTGCCTTTAAGGTACTGAGTGCAATAAAACAATTTCGAAAATTGCGTCAGGAAGATGTGAATGATTTGGTAAAGTATCGTCAGTTAGAAGAATTATATCAAGAGCCTTTGATCCATCGATTTTTCGAACGAGATAAATCGCCATTAACAGCAGATGGATTGCCAAGGGAGGATACAAATTTCTTTTCCTTAATGCTTCACGCTCTAGATCCTTCCATCGTAACAGACAAAAAGAATATTCGATCTCTTCTCACTCATTTTAAATTTAGTGCAGACGAATGGATTTATCCGTTGCATCATCACCTGGTTCAATATATCGATCAAGTATTTGCAATTTTGCATACCCATGAGACGGAATTAAGCAATGAAAATTGGTGGGAACTCTTTATTGCTGAATTGGGATTAGCACGTATTCCTTATTCTGTTGCAGATGGAATTCCCGTGATGGGCTTTTTGGAAACTCGTATTTTAGATTTCGATCATGTTTATATCGCGCCTCTAAATGAAGGGAGTTTGCCAAGCTCAACTCCATCAAAATCACTGATCCCTTATTCATTGAGAAAAGCTTATCATCTTCCCTGCATGGAGGAGCAAGATGCGGTTACTGCCTATCACTTTTACCGTTTGCTGCAAAGAGCGAGGCATATTCGATTTTATTACACCACGAATTTAAGTGATCAAGGAGCTGGTGAGAAGAGCCGATATCTTTATCAATTGCACCATGAATTGTTGGAAAAATGTCCACCTAAATCCATTATATATGAGCAACAAGATAGTGTGGTAAATCCATCGGTGGTAGAACCTATTGTTGTCAAAAAATCGGACGAGATCATCACTAAGTTAAAAGAAAAATTTACGGTTGAGTTTTCAGATCCTCAAAAATTTGTAGGATTAAGTGCATCGGCATTAAATTCTTATATCGCTTGCTCGCTACGTTTTTACTTTGATCAATTAGCAGGAATTCGTCCGGATGATGAGGTGGAGGGATTGAGTGCTGGACATTTTGGAAATGTATTGCATAAAGCGATGGAAATTGCATACAAGGAGCAAGAAGTCATTACGAAGGAATATATTGGGATACTTTCAAATCAAGTAGATGCAATTGTTGAGCAAGCTATAAAGTTAGCTTATGGAAAACCTGTACAAACAGGACACGACTTCCTCATGAAAAAAGTGTTGATTGCCTTGGTGACAAAAATTTTTGAATATGATTTGGAATGTGCTCCCATCGAGTTAAAAGGATTAGAGCAAAATTTGAGATGGGCTATTTCAATTCCTGGACAAGGAGTTGTTTGGTTAAAAGGAATAATTGATCGCCTGGATTTTTTTGAAGATCATCTTCGCATATTGGATTACAAAACAGGTCGTGATACCATTAAAAAGGTGGATGATTTTTCTACATTGTTTCAGGAGTCTGAATTCAAGCTTAATGTTCAACTTTTGTTTTACACGCTGTTGGTCAGGAAAAATTTTGACAAAGGCGCTCACAAATTAAAAGCTGGAATCTTTAAATTAAGATCATTCGAAGATGGTATCGAATGGTTGAATGAAGGTGACCGAATATCGGATGAACTTTTAAATGATTTTCAAGAAAAACTTATTCAAAAAATTACTGAACTGTTTAATCCTGAAATACCTTTTGTACAAACAACCGACTTAAAACAATGTTCTTTCTGCGACTATAAGGGGCTTTGTAGTCGACAAGCGACCTGATTGGTATAATTAGAGTTAGCCTATAAATTAGTGTTTGGATCATAATGTTCGAGTTCGAGGCTTACGCAGTCTTGAAAACAAAGGATTTTACTATTGTAAATGACAGTTTTCATGACAAGAGTAACGACGAAGCGGACATTATGGACAAACACAAATTACCACTTCTTTTCGTTGGGTGATTCAGTAAGATGATCAATTAAAGAAGTGATCATCGACAAAACAATACTGAATAACATGGCCACCCAAAATCCATCCACATTAAACCCATCTTTCATAACATAAGAGGTAACTAGAATGATGGTGGCATTAATCACCAATAAAAACAAACCTAAGGTTACTAAGGTAATGGGAAAGGTTAGAAAGATCAATATGGGTTTCACATACACATTCATCAAGACCAACAGCGTAGAGACAACAATAGCCATTGGCAAATTTTTTACCTCAACGCCAGGCATTAAACTGGCGATTACAAATATGGCCAAGGCAGTAGAAGCTATTTTTATTAAAAAATTCATATTGTTTGAAGGGTAAAAATAGACTTTATTTTATAATTTTGCAACATGTTAACCTTTATCCTATCCCTCCTCTTGGTATTAAATCCAACGGAAACCGTTTATCAGTTTTCAGTGAAAGATATTACAGGCAAATCCATTAAATTAAGTCAATATAAAGGAAAGAAAATTCTTTTTGTCAATGTTGCTTCTGAGTGTGGGAATACCAAGCAATACGAAGCATTACAAGCTTTATCAAAGAAATATAAGAAGACGTTGGTGGTCATTGGTGTGCCGGCAAATAACTTTGGTGGACAAGAACCAGGAACTAATCAAGAAATAAAAGCTTTTTGTTCTAAAACGTATCAAGTTACTTTCCCCTTAACTTCAAAAGTATCTGTAAAAGGAGATCAAATAGATCCTCTGTTTCGTTGGTTAACGGCACAAGCAAACCCTGATTTTATAGGCGATATAAAATGGAACTTTGAAAAATTCTTGGTCGATGAAAATGGAAAATTAATTCGTCGCTTCCGTTCCAACGTAAAACCGTTGGATGAAGAACTCATCAAAGCACTTTGAGCTGATTTTCGAATTTTAGGACTTATTCGTAACTAAAAGTCTTACTCCCTTTGCATGCAAACTTACGGTTTCAATAGTAGGGTCTTTCTTTAAATATTTACTCAGTTTCGTAATAAATACATCCCTACTTCTTCCATGGAAGTACGTGTCTTCTCCCCATATTGATTTTAATGCTTTTGATCGAGGTAAAAGATCATTTTTATGGATACAAAGCAATCGCAATAATTCAGCTTCTTTTGGAGATAAATATTCACTTTTATTTTGTGACGAAATGATCCTTAACTTATAATCGAATTGATAAATTCCAATGTTAAAATTATCCCTTCCTTCTAATGCGGAATGTCCCATGGATCGCTTTAATACCGTTTGCATTTTGTAGAGGAAATGAAAATATTAAAATTAAGGTTGATCGGCGACAATGGAAGAAAGCAAGATGGGAAAATTGACAAAGAAATTAGAACAATGAAAATGTATGATAGCAATGATTTTTATTGGGATTCATCGGATATCGATAAATACATCCATGATGAAAAGTCAACAAGAAAATCGCGTAAAGGTAAAAAAGTAAAAAAGAGAGTTATAATTATTGAAGAGTACTAGCTCAAAAAAAATCCCCACTCAGAAGCGTTCACGCATTTAGCGGAATTTGCTGATGGGGAGATGATTTTATTATTGTTGAGAATTTAAAAAATCTACTTTCTCTTCTGCAGCAAATTGTCTTTCTTTTAAGTTAAAAGTATTTCCTTTCGTCATTACATGCACTACTAAATTTTCGATGCTGATGGGAGTACCATCATTTAAATCAGCGATATTAGAATGTCGAATTCCATAACCATCAACAATAATTACCAATCCAGATCCGATCGCTTCTAAGTGATTGCCATCGGTAACAACCACACCTGTATCTTCTCCTAAACCAATTCCAATGCACGAAGGATTCGATGCAACCGCTTGAGCTAATCTTCCAAATCGACCTCGTTTATCAAAGTGCGAATCGATAATTACATCTTTCATAAAAGCCAAACCTGTTGTAATTTTTACCTCTCCTTTTATTAATGCTCCTGCACTGGATCCTTGATAAATCATGGTATTGCTCATGGCCATTGCACCTGCACTCGTTCCGGCTAAAACAAAATCTTCATTGTTCACTCGATTTTGTAGGATTCTTAAAATCTCAGTCCCTCCAAAAATAGTGCTTAAACGCAATTGATTTCCGCCTGATAACATCACGCCATCACACTGCTTTATCCGATCAATAAATTCAGGATTCTGCGCATCTGCACGATTACGGATATGCATACTTTGCACATTCGTACATCCAATTTTCCCAAAGGCTGTCAAATAGTTTTCACCTACTTCTTCAGGAATGCTAGAAGCCGATGTAATTACTTCAATATGAGCATTTTTCTGCCCTTTGCATTCATCAACAATCCTCGATAAAATCTGTAATTCAAAGTAATTTAAGTTGTTTCGTTGCTGAATATTCGGCTCCAACTCATTCCCTTTGTCTTCATTCCCCCCAATCGCTATTAGTTTACCTTTCATAATGACATGCCTATTAATAAATGTCCTTTTTGGAGAATAAATAATTGAATTTTATTCAGTTTTTGGTTGATTACGAAACTATTCTTAATTTCATCGTGTCGACCATACACCTACATTCGGTTTATTAACAAGTCGAAAATTAAAACTTTATTAAGAAATTATTATGAAGATACGTGAAATCAGGGCAATGCGGGGTCCCAACTATTGGTCTATTCGTCGACATTTTTTAATTGTTATGAAGTTGGACCTTGAAGAAATGGAAGAAAGGCCCAGCAATTTGATTGATGGCTTCAGCGAGCGCCTCGAAAAAATGTTTCCTAGCATGTACGAACACGAATGTTCAGAAGGTTGTCCGGGAGGATTTTTTAATCGAGTCAAGGAAGGAACTTGGATGGGTCACGTTGTAGAGCATATTGCTTTAGAGATTCAAACACTGGCTGCTATGGATGTGGGTTTTGGTAGAACTCGATCTACCTCTGAGCATGGAGTCTACAATGTTGTTTTTGCGTACATGGAAGAAAAAGTAGGTATTTATGCTGCAAAAGCCGCAGTTCGTATAGTCGAGGCGTTAGTTGATGACGAAATTTATGACTTAGAAGATGATATTCAAACGATGCGTGAAATTCGAGAGGATGAACGCCTTGGACCAAGTACAGGTTCAATCGTTCAAGAAGCTGCAGCTCGTGGAATTCCATGGATTCGACTCAATCGTCATTCTTTGGTGATGTTGGGATATGGGAAAAATCAAAAGCGTATTCAAGCTACCGTAACAAGTAATACGGGAAGCATTGCTGTGGAAATTGCATGTGATAAAGAAGAGACTAAGAATTTGCTTGAAGCCGCAAATATTTCTGTTCCGAAAGGAAGAATTATTTACGATGAAGAGGATTTAGACAGAGCCATTGATTCGATTGGTTATCCGATGGTGATAAAACCTGTAAATGGAAATCATGGTCGAGGTGCAACTATTAATATTCGTAGTCGTGAAGAAGCGATTGACGCATTAGCCGCTGCTAAGAAAATTTCCAGAGCGGTGATCTGTGAAAAGTTCATCACTGGATTTGATCATCGAGTATTAGTGATCGACTATAAATTTGTGGCAGCTGCAAAACGTACTCCGGCTTTAGTGGTTGGAGATGGAAAAAGCAGAATCATGGCATTGATTGATGCTGTGAATAAAGATCCACGAAGAGGATACGGTCATGAAAAGGTGTTAACCTCTATTAAAGTAGATGATAACACGAAACAAATATTGAAAGAGCGTGATCTTACTTTAGATTCTATTTTACCAAAAGATGAAATTTTATTTTTGAAATCGACTGCAAATATTTCTACAGGCGGAACAGCTACCGATGTAACCGATCAAGTACATCCGCATAATGTTTTTATGGCCGAACGAATTGCTCGAATTATTGGTTTGGATGTTTGTGGTATCGACATCATGACGGATGATATTTCGCTTCCTATTTCAGAAACCGGTGGTGCTATTTTAGAAGTAAATGCTGCTCCTGGATTTAGAATGCACTTAGCTCCTACGGAAGGTTTGCCTCGTAATGTGGCAGAGCCGGTTATTGATATGTTGTTTCCTCCTGGTGCAGAAATTCGTATTCCTATTGTGGCCATCACAGGAACTAACGGTAAAACGACTACGACCAGATTGATGGCGCATATTGCCAAAACAGCTGGATATAAAGTTGGTTTTACAACGACGGATGGAATTTATATTCAGAATATCATGATGCAAAGAGGCGACTGTACAGGTCCTCTAAGTGCGGAGTTTGTGTTGAAAGATCCTACTGTTGATTTTGCTGTACTAGAAACTGCACGCGGTGGTATTTTACGAGCTGGATTAGGATTCCATAAATGCGATATTGGAATTGTTACCAATGTTGCTGCAGATCATTTAGGACTTAAAGACATCAATACCCTAGAAGATATGGCTCGCGTGAAATCGATTGTTCCTGAAGCGGTGATGCCAAGTGGATATGCGATTTTAAATGCAGATGATGAACTCGTTTACAATATGGCGAAGGGACTCGATTGTAACGTTGCATATTTTTCAATGGATGAAAACAATGCGCTAGTTGCGAAACATTGTAGCAAAGGCGGATTAGCTGCTATTGCCGAAAATGGGTACATCACCATTTGTAAAGGAACTTGGAAAATTAGAGTGGAAAAAATCATCAATATTCCGCTTACCTTCCGTGGTAAGGCGGCGTTTATGATTCAAAATATTTTACCAGCGGTATTAGCGAGCTTTATTCGTAATTTCGATATTGGAGATATTCGATTAGCACTCGATACATTCATTCCATCTCCTGTTCAAACTCCAGGTCGAATGAATTTGTTTGAGTTTAAGAAATACAGTGTCATGGTGGATTATGCTCATAATCCTGCTGGATTCCTGGCTATTTCTAAGTTCCTAGAAAAAATTGATGCAACGCCAAAAATTGGTATCATAGCAGGTGTGGGCGATCGTAGAGATGCAGACATTTTTGCATTAGGGGCCTTAGCAGCAAAAATGTTTGATGAAATTGTTATTCGTCAAGATCGAAATTTGCGTGGAAGATCAGAGAATGAAATTATCAATTTGATGGTTGAAGGAATGCATTCAGTGGATCCAAAGAAAAAACATGTTGTTATTCCTAGTGAACCAGAAGCGATTGATTATGCTTTTAAAAATGCAAAGAAAGGTTCATTCATTGTAATTTGTAGCGATGTAGTTCCTGACGCATTGGAGCAGGTAATGAAGTATAAAGATGTGGAAGATAAATTTGAATTGAGCATTGATGATATTCCGAATCAACATGAACATGTAGAACCTGCACAACCAGAAGCGACGAAGTAAATTGGATAGCATTACTCAATTTGCACTTGGCGCTGCTCTTGGTGAATTAGTCGCAGGAAAAAAAATTGGAAGTAAAGCCATTTTATGGGGTGGTATCGCTGGTACCATCCCTGACTTGGATATTTTGTTCAATCCTTTTTTTACGGAATTACAAAAACTTTCGGGACATCGTGGA
>CAIXTT010000179.1 GCA_903922455.1 uncultured Bacteroidota bacterium
GCGATCGGAATAATAGGTCGACTAGTACCTATAAAAAACTTAAAATTATTTATAGAGGCATTTTCCATTACCCATCAAAAATTTGAAGAGAAAACCAAAGCATTCATTATTGGCGATGGAGAACAAATGGCTGAATTGCAAGAATATTGCAAAACGCTAGACTTAACGATTTCTACTCCAGAAAAACCTAAATTAGATGCACCCCTCGTTTTTACCTCATGGATTCATGAAATAGATATTGCTATGAATGGTATTGACATATTGGCAATCAGCTCATTAAACGAAGGGACGCCTGCCAGTTTAATTGAAGCACAGGCTGCAGGAAAGCCTATTGTAGCTACTAATGTAGGAGGAATTTCAAATATAGTTCTAGAAAAAGAAACGGCTATATTAGTTGAAAGTGGTGATGAAATAGCATTTTCAACTGCATTAAATCAACTTATTTCCGACGAAAAATTGAGGAATAAAATGAGCAACTTAGGGCCTTCATACGTACTCACTCGATTTCATGAAAAACGACTATGTAAAGATATCTCTGAATTATACGCTAAACTTTTGAAGATTTAGTACTTCGCACATTTAGCGATAAAAAATACTTACTTTTGCAACCAATCAAAATGATACTTGATTTTATGAAAAAGCTAATACCAGCATTATCTATTCTATTTATTATCAGTTCTTGCCAAATTAATCCGAGTGTCATGTTCAAAGTTCCAAAGAACTATGAATATTCAAATGATCAAACCATTGGGAATATAGAATACCGTATTACTCCAAACGACATTATCGGATTTAGTGTTTATACTAATGATGGTTTTAAGTTAATTGATATGACCACCTCGGCTGCCACTATATCAGGTGGATTTCAAAGTGTTAACGGGCAAGGTAATTCTCAAACACAATTTTTAGTTGAACCTGATGGTCAAATAAAACTTCCAATTGTCGGAAAAATAAAAATTGCTGGACTTACGGTGAGAGAAGCCGAAAAATCATTAGAACAAGAATACGCTACTTTTTACAACAAGCCATTTGTGATGATTAAAGTCTTAAACAGAAGGGTGATGGTCTTCCCAGGAACTGGTGGAACAGGCAGAACCGTAAATCTTGATAATGAGAATATGAATTTAATTGAAGCCTTAGCCTTAGCTGGTGGATTAACGAATACAGGAAAATCATATAAGATCAAATTAATTCGAGGTGATTTAAGAAATCCAAAAGTCATGTTGATTGACTTATCAACGATTGAAGGAATGAGTCAGAGTAATCTCTTGCTTCAATCTAATGATATTATTTATGTGGAACCAGTTCCAAGAGTTTCACAAGAATTACTTTCGCAACTCGCCCCTATTATAGGAATCATTACCAGTTTAGCATTAGTATATCAAATTGCTGATGGTTTTAGAAATCCTTAAGGAGTTAGTAGAAAATAATGGCAAAAAAGAAAATATCGCCCATCAACGAAGATTTTGATTTTAAACTCCTCGTGACTATAGCAAGAAAAAATTTGCTATGGTTTACTTTTTTCATTTTACTGGCAATTCTAACTGCCCTTTTGATTTTACGATATACTGCCCCAGTTTATGAATCGACGGCTGTCATTCAACTTTCGGAGCAAGACAATGCCAGTAACGTTATCAACTCTAAGCAATTTAAAACATTCACCGATCAAAACAATAAACTTGCATCGAGTATTGAATTAATGCGATCTCGAGTAATTTTAGAACGAGTAATAAGCAATCTTCCCTTTCAAATTAGCTATTATTCTAAAGGGGAGATTTTAACTTTTGAGTTGTATAAAATGTCACCTTTTACAGTTGAATTAAGGATGAAAGACAGCTCCTTAATTGGCAAAAACATCAATATTGATTTTCTATCTTCAAATACTTTTAATCTTAACTATAATAGCAAAAGAGTTCACAGGAAAGGTCCTTTTAAAACAGACGAGTGGCTAAGTTTTCCAGAAGCCGACATGAAGATTTCAATATATGATTTCAAAGCAATTTCACTTTTACAGCAAGATTTAAACAAAGACGCATTTTATTTTGTAATCAATAGCATTCCTGAATTGACAAGTCGAATTTCGAAAGCTATTGTGATCACCCCACTTAATGTGGACGCACAAACTGTACAGATTAAACTGAAAGATAAGACACAGCAAAAAGCTTCTGATATTGTTAATGGAATTGCCGTCGAATTTAACAAATATGACCTCGAAAAAAACTCTGAAGTTGCCGATAAAATTCTTGATTTTATTGACAATACCATTGCAAGTATTGATATTGAACTAAGCAACTCTGAGAACTCACTTGAAAGATTTAAGAAAGAAAACAAAATCCTAAATCCTGAATTGTCTGCTGGTATTATTATGAATCAGCTGGAAGCGTTGCAAACTGAAATTTACGCTTATGAACACGAAATAAATTTATATTCTAAAATCAGAAAAGAATTACAAGGATCGGCAGATGTAAGTAAATTTCTTTTGAGTTTGTCAGGCAGATCGGACAACAATATGATTTTAATTCAGCTGGAGAGGTTACAAGCTTTGTTAGATCAAAGGGACCAAATAAGACTACAAGCTACTGAAAAAAGTGAGTTATATAAATCGATACAAGTTCAACTTGAAAATCAACAATTGCTACTAAGCAAAATGCTAGTCAATGAAGGGTTAAGTTTTAAAGCAAAAAAAGAAAGTAAACTTTTAGAAATTCAAAAAATTGAAAGTAAACTTGGAATATTACCGCAACAGCAAGCGGAATATGGACGCCTTACACGCCTATTTACTATCAATGAAAAATTCTATTCTCTCCTCCTTGAAAAAAAGGCAGAATTTTCGATAACACGTGCTGGTTATGTTCCACAGCATATCATTTTACAAGCGGATTTAGGTAGCAACCCACCGGTTTCACCAAACAAAACGTTAATTATTAGTGCTTGTTTAATTATAGGTTTTCTTGCTGGTTTTATATTGATTTTTGCAAGGTATTTACTACACGATGAAATCAACTCACTTGAAGAAGTAGCGCAATATACTGATGCAACGATGTTGGGTATCATTCCAAAGTATAAACGTGAAATTCCAATTTCTCAATTATTGGTTGATAAAAATCCAAAATCAGTTATCTCAGAGGCTTTCCGATCCATCCGAACGAATTTGCAATTTATATCAAATAAAGATGGAGCAAAGATTATAGCTCTAACATCAACCATTTCAGGAGAAGGAAAAACATTTAATGCAATTAATTTGGCTGGTGTTATTGCTTTTTCGGGACTTAAAGTAGTTATTCTTGACTTAGACATGAGGAAACCAAAAATTCATTTGGGTTTTAATGTTGAAAACAATCATGGTATTAGTACATTATTAATCGGAAAAGATAAACCAGAAAATTGCATTATTAAAAGTTCACTTGCTAATCTTGATTTTATCACTGCAGGACCAATTCCACCGAATCCTGCAGAGTTAATTATTAATCCTGCTATGGAGTCGCTGCTCGTTCACTTAAAGACGATTTATGATATTATCATTATTGACTTACCACCCGTTGGTATTGTAAGCGATGGAATTCCGATTATGCAGAAAGCTGATTATCCACTTTATATTTTAAGAGCAAAGTATTCAAGAAAAATGTTTGTTGCACAAATCAATAAACTGATAACTGACAACAAAGTTAAAAATATGAGTGTGATTTTGAATGGGGTTGAAATGTCGAAGCTAAAGTATGGTTACGGCTATGGATATAGTTATGGATACGGTTACGGCTATGGATATAGCTATGGATATGGATATTACGACGAAGATGAAGAACCTCTAACTTTATGGAATCGCGTATCCTCTGTATTTAAAAAGAAAAGCGTTTAAAAATGGAAGTGACACGATTTAATATTGAAGGGCCCCTCTTATTCAAACCAAGAATTTTTCAAGATGATCGAGGTTATTTTTATGAATCTTATAATGAAAAGGTATTTCATACATTAGGATTAGAAATGAAGTTCGTTCAAGATAATCAATCGAGTAGTCATAAGAATGTTTTACGCGGCTTACATTTTCAACATCCTCCATTCGATCAAGGGAAATTAGTGCGCGTATTAAAAGGGCGTGTGCATGATGTAGCTGTCGACATTCGAAAAAATTCACCCACGTTTGGACAACATTTACGGGTTGAATTGAGTGCATTCAACAACTTTATGTTCTGGATCCCGCCAGGATTCGCACATGGTTTCTTATCTTTGGAGGAAGATACTATTTTTCTGTATAAATGTACCAACGTTTATCATAAAGAATCAGAAAGTGGTATTTTATGGAATGATAAAGATCTCTCTATTGACTGGGGCAGCGACGGCGCGCCCATTGTCTCTGAAAAAGATATGGAACTACCCTCTTTCCAAGAATTAGAATCAAGATTTGAAATCATGGTGCCCAATGACTGAACAGTTTCTTCAACATAGCAGCTTCATCCTGTATACGCTCTTTCTCATAATAGCGGTAACATTTTCTTTAATGATCAACGCCTTATTTTTACGATTTTTCAAAACACTTGGCATTCGAAATAATTTAGACGGGACCATCATTCGTTGGGGCGCTATGTCAAAACCAAGTATTGGAGGAATAACGTTTTACATTATGTTCCTTCTTTCTTTAGCCAGCTATTCGATTTTATTTGAACCTGCACAAGATGCATATCAACTTGGTTTTGTTGGACTACTTTTATCGAGTGGTACTGGATTTTTGATCGGGTTAGCTGACGATGCATACAACACCAAGCCATGGTTAAAATTTGGAGTTCAACTTCTTTCAGGTCTTATTTTAATTAGTACAGGCATTAGCATTCATATTTTCTCGAGTGATTTATTGAATTATACAGTTACCTTATTTTGGGTAGTTGGAATCATGAATTCAATTAATATGCTCGACAACATGGATGGAATTACTTCTATAGTTTCCATAGGAATTATTTTAAATACCATTTATATTATTATTCATAACGATGACATCGTTAACATGCATTTGTTGGTGTTGATTGGTGTATTAGCTTCTTTGATTGCCTTCTTACGTTTCAATTGGCATCCCTCAAAAATGTATATGGGTGATACGGGAAGTCAATTTCTAGGTGTCTTTTTAGCAACCATGGGAATTATTTATTTTTGGAATGATCCTTATTCTTCAGAAGCACCAGCGACTGGAAAATTATTAGCAGGAACGATTATGACATTTATACTTCCTATTTTAGATACTACTGTAGTGGTTGTAAATAGACTTTCTGCAGGCAAATCGCCTTTCGTAGGTGGAAAAGATCATACAACACATAGCCTTGCTATATTGGGTTTAAGTGACTCTCAAGTGAGTTTTGTATTTGTAGGACTCGCTTTACTTTCTCTTTTGATGAATGTGCTTATTGAAGAATTTGTTGGAGAGTGGAATTATTCAGCCTCCATTTTCTTCCTTTCTTACTTTGTAATTTTATTAAGTTTCTTTTTTTACACAACAAGAAACAAGAAAATTAAAAGCAGAGAGCGACTTCGCGAAATCAAATTGAGTCAAGGGGAAACTTCAATCGTACAAAATTAATTCTTCTTATCGAGCAAATTTGGTCTGCGTTCCTTGGTTCGCTGAAGTGACTTTTCAAATTTCCACTGCTCAATATTTTTTTCATGACCCGATAATAAAATATCAGGAACTTTCCATCCTCTAAATTCAGCGGGGCGCGTATAAACAGGCGGAGCAATTAAATCATCTTGAAAAGAATCTGACAGCGCCGATGTTTCATCATTCAACACACCAGGAATCAATCGAATTACGGTATCACATAACACAGCTGCACCCAACTCTCCTCCTGATAGCACGTAATCACCTACACTTATTTCACGCGTAATAAAATGTTCACGCACTCGCTCATCCACTCCTTTGTAATGTCCACAAAGAATAATCATGTTTCCAGTAAGTGATAACTGATTTGCTAAAGGTTGATCCAACAGCGTACCATCCGGACTCATATAAATCACTTCCTCGTAATCATTTTTACTTTTCAATGTTTCAATACATAGAGCAATCGGTTCAATCATCATCACCATGCCCGCTCCACCACCAAAGGCGTAATCATCTGTGTTACGATGTTTACTTAATGCATAATCTCTCAAATTGATTAAATTCACTTGTACCAATCCTTTTTCCTGAGCACGTTTTAAAATAGAATGCTGAAAAGGACTTTCCAGTAATTCAGGGTGAACGGTGATGATATCAATACGCATGATTCTTTCTTTTAATCTAGATTTTCTTTATCATTAAATAGTGTTGGATGTCGTTGTAAAGTAAAAAAGTTTCCTTCACTTTCGTATAACCACATGCTAAATAAAATTCCAACGCATTTTCACGAGCTTGTAAAACGATGGTTTTTACTCCTGCACTTATTGCTAAACTTTCTAATTCCTCCATCATCATTTTCCCGATTCCTTTTCCACGTTGTCCGGTATCAACTGCCATATATCGAATTTGAGCTTCATGTGGAGAGTTGAGATGAAAACGACCACAGGCTATGATATTTCCATCTTCATCGACAATCATCCGTTGTATACTATTTTCTTCTTGATCATCACGCTCGGTTCCTTTAGGCTGCCCCCATGGCTGTCGAAGCAATTTCCATCTAAAGAAAAAATAATCCTCAATCCTATTTTCATGGTAGGGATCTGCAAATTTTAATTTACTCATCGTCATCATAAACTCTCTATTTTAAAGGCCACTGTCGCCATTCGCTTACTTATTTTTCCGTTGGGTTCCATTTGCTCCAACACCATTTCTTTTGCCAGAGAATCATTCAATACTTCATCTAACTTTCTAATTTTCGCAGCAGGAACTTTTGCCTGGTGCAATTTTGATAAAACGGTAGCTGCATCTTGCTTGCTGAATAATGTAGTTAGCTCCGATTGCAAATCAATTCTATTTTTTACACGATCTGCATTAGTCAAAAATTTACTTTCTTTTGAAAGTGATTGTTTTCCCAACACATCACATAAATTTCGAAACTGCCCGTCGGTCCCCACCGCTAATAAAATCGGTTGTTGGTCTTTACTCAATACCTTTTCACCATAAGGAGCGATATTAGGATGTAAGGAACCTAACTGTGACGGCACTACGTTAGTATTGAGATAAGCACTGGATTGATTAATTAGTGACGCCAAAGCAGATCGATATAACGAAGTAGAGACGATTGCTCCTTTCCCTGATCGCTCACGCTTCCATAAAGCTAAAAGTATTCCTTCCTTGAGTTGATGAGCGGCTAATACATCAATGAAAGCAATGGGAAGCTTTAAAGGATCGTCACCTGGATTTCCGTTTATAGACATCATTCCTGATTCTGCTTGCAATACGGCATCATAAGCTACTCGCTCTTCGGAATCAAATCCATGAATTTCACCGATGATTAATGAAGGATAACGGTCAAGTAGTACCGAACTTTTCAAATCAAACTTTTCTGCATCGCCCTCTTTAAAATTAACGATAAGCACATCTGCACTTTGCAAATATGCTGAAAGTTGCAATCGATCGGAAGACTCTCCTAAATCAAGGAAAATAATATGTTTATGCCAATTCACACAATGATAATAAGCAGAAGCGGGATCTTCAGTCGATTCCAGAGCTGATTTCCATCCACGCGTTGGATCACCGCCGCTCCTTTTATTCTCAATTTTAACGACTTCAGCACCTAACTCAGCGAAAAACATTCCCACTGCAGGGCCCGCCAATACGGTGGCCAATTCAATTACTTTAAGTCCTTTCAGGGAATCCGTCAACATGCTTCACACTTCTTGGCCTCAAAAATACTTCAGCCAGCATGCAACGAATGCTACCCCCTCCAATTTTTTCAATCATAGGAATGTCAACAACCAGAAAGTTGGATCGTTTAGAAATCAATCCTTTCTGTTCTATTGTCAGATTTTGATAGGCTGATGTTGAACAAATCGTAAATAATTTCCCCTCTTTATTTTGAAGTTGAAGCATATTCCCACAGAAATGTTGGACCTGATTCCAACTAATTGAAATAGCTTCCAAATTGCCCTCTTTAAAAAACTGCAAGAGCTTTGATTTTTCTAATGAATCAATAATCCCATCTTCATAATAAAGTACATATCCCAATCCCATATTCATGATCACATTTGTGTGATAAATCGGTTGTTGATAAGCATCCATACAAGTAAAAAAAAATGGAGTATAATTTAAAGCATAACAAACAGCAATAAAAACTACTTCATCTGTTCTTGGACTTCGAATCGCGAAAGCTATTTTTTGCAAATGATCAAATACAATACTTCCCGTTCCTTCTAAGTATAAAAACTCTTCTTCATATTTACTGTAATCTTGAATTTCATTCACTTCAAAATTATTCGTCAAATCAACGAGCATATTTCCATTTCTTTCTCGCTGTCGATTAGCAGCCATCATTGGGTAAATGAATAATTTGTTTTGCTCATGCGTACTAAAACAATTATTCGGAAAAATGCAATCGGGAGCTAACAAATCATCAGATTGAGAAACGAGAACATCAATTCCAACATTTCTCAATTGCTCTACTACGCTATCAAATTCCTTTAATGCCACCTCAGATACACTTTCAAATTCCATCTTATTCTGGAATGAATTACTGTTAGAAGTTTCAGCGTTAAAACCAAATTGCGCTGGACGCACCATCAAAACGGAATGAGCAATATGATGGTGAACTAACATTATTAAACGTCTTTACTCGTATCTATAAAATACTTTATTGCCAATTCATAACCTTTTAATCCAAGCCCGCCTATGAGCCCAACACATTTGCTTGCCATTAAACTTTGATGACGAAATTCTTCTCTCGCAAAAACATTGGAGATATGCAATTCGATTACTGAAGTTCGAATCGCTGCAACGGCATCCGCAAGAGCTACCGAAGTGTGCGTATAACCACCGGCATTCAAAATAATTCCATGAGAAGAAAAGCCAACTTCATGCAATCGATTAATGAGTTCGCCTTCCACATTACTTTGAAAATAATGAAGATCGATATCTGGAAAAAGCACCTTAAAATTTGAAAAATATTCTTCAAAAGTCTTCACACCATACACTTCTGGTTCGCGAATACCCAACAAATTCAAATTGGGACCGTTAATAATATCTATGCGCATCATGTACAAATTTACAAAAAATATGAATCATTAATTATCTTCGTACAGTCATGAACGCTTGGACGCCCTACATTAAAGGATTTAGAAGTTATTCGCAATTGGAACGATCACTGTCCTCCAATACGGTGGAAGCTTATGAGCATGACATTGAAAAATTAGTACAGTTTTTAGACTTTAAGCAATACCCCCATTCTCCCGAGCAAATCAAACATGAACATCTACAGGAATTTCTTCGATGGGTGAGTGATTTAGGAATGATGGCAAGAACACAAGCACGTGTGTTATCAGGAGTAAAAGCCTTTTACAAGTACTTGTTGATGGAAAATGTTTTGCAAGATGATCCCACCGAATTAATAGAAGGTCCGAGCATTGGCAAGAAACTTCCTGATTTTCTTACAGTCGAAGAAATCAATATCTTGTTAGACGCGATTGATTTAAGTTTACCGGAAGGACAACGAAATAAAGCGATGCTCGAGACCTTGTATTCTTGCGGACTGCGTGTATCAGAACTTATCGGATTGCAATTAAGTCAAAGTTATTTTAACGATGGTTTTGTAAAGGTTACTGGTAAGGGTAACAAAGAAAGAATTATTCCCATGGGAAATTCAGCTATTAAACAAATTGGGTTGTACACGGATGGAATTCGAAATCATTTGCCGATACAAAAGGGTCATGAAGATTATATTTTCTTAAATCGACGAGGACGAAAATTAAGTCGAGTAATGGTTTTTATGATCATCAAAGATCTGGCTTCGCGAGCTGGAATTAGAACTTCAATAAGTCCGCATACATTTCGACATTCATTTGCCACCCATTTAATTGAAGGCGGTGCCGATTTACGAGCGGTTCAAGAGATGCTCGGCCATAGCAGCATTACCACCACGGAGATTTATACTCATCTCGACAAGGACTATTTGCGCTCGGCTATCCTACAGTTTCATCCACGTAAATAGCGGAGTTAGCTATAAGTTTGAGTGAAAGTATTCGAATCGTTAAGAAGAAATAATAACTTCCAAATTAAGTCATAAACTACTGTATATCTCGACATTAATTAAAAATATTAAAGAAAAAAATGATCTGAGTCACTCAGGAACACTATTATTTTTTTGGGGTTAAATCAATAAGCCCTAATTTTATCAAAATACAAGAGACTCATGGCATATACCTATCAAGACGCTTCGATCGTAGACATCATATACGAGACAGAAAAAGTAAAACGATTTTTCATAAAAGTACCAGACGAAATTCCTTTTTCGTTCAAGGCTGGGCAATTCATTATGTTAGATTTACCCCTCGATTCAAAATATACTAATCGCAGTTATTCGATTGCATCAGCTCCTTCAAAAGATAATATTTTTGAGTTGTGTATTGTACTTAATGAAAAAGGATTAGGAACACCACTTTTATGGGAGAGATATGATATAGGAACGCAAATAAAAATATCAAAAGTGTTAGGTAAATTTCAATTGCCTGACACTATTGATCGCGACTTATGTTTTATTGGAACTGGAACAGGTATTGCTCCGTTACGTTCACAAATAGTACACATCTTAAAAAATAATATTCCACATAAAAATTTATACTTGATTTTTGGTAATCGCTGGGAGAAAGATATTCTGTATCGCAAGGAGCTAGAAGAATTAGCAGCTGAATATCCAAGCTTCCAATTCATTCCTGTTTTATCGCGTCAAAATGAGGGCTGGAAAGGCAAAACAGGATACGTACATAGTATTTACGAAGAAATTTTTGCGGATCAACGTCCAGCTTATTTTTATATCTGCGGATGGGCGGATATGCTAAAAGAAGCGCGACAAAGACTCGATATTTTAGGATATGACAAAAAAGCCATTCGCTTTGAGTCGTATGATTAAAGAGTTGCAAAATATAGTATACTAAATTTCGTTTTAAACTGTTATCGTCCTCTAACTCATCAATTTCTTAAAAAAATAAACGAGTTGAGATCGAAAAAACTAAGTTTTATTGCACTTTCATGGACCATTGTTCATCCCATCAACGAGGAAAGTCCACTGCGCAACTTAGTAGAAAATGATGTAGAAGAACTTGAAGCTGAATTTATGATTAGTATTAAAGCCATTGATGATACCTACTCCCAACAAATATTTGATCGAAATTCTTATTTTTGGAAAGAAATGAAATGGGACGCAAAATTTTTGCCGATGGTATCTAAGTCTGAAACAGGGAAAACCATTATCGATTTAAAAAAAATATCTGAAATTGAAAATATTAAAATCGAACATGTATAAAATATTTCTAATACTTTTTTTCACTTGTATTGCTGGAACTTCGTGGTCACAAGTAGGAAAAAGTGAATTACAAAAATTTCAACAAGGAGAAAAATTACAGCAGGAAGAAAAATGGAGTGAAGCCCTTGTTGTTTTTAAAGAACTATTGAAAAGAGATTCATCCAACGTTGAATATTTATGGAGAACTTCATTCATGTATTGCATCATTGGCTTTGAACAAAAAACAGAGAGTTCAAAACAAGAGTGGTATGAAAAGGCAACTTATTTAGGAAAGAAAGCCATCACGCAACATCCTCAAAATGCGAATGCGCATTATGCTTATGCAGTGTCGCTGGGTAGAATGACTGAATTTGGAAGCAACAAAATAAAAATCGAGAATGCCAAATTAATTAAATCAGAAGCGGAACTAACCCTCAAACTAGATCCAAAAACAGCAGGTGCTTATCATATTCTAGGAAGATGGCATCGCGAAATTGCCAGTTTTAATTTTTTTGAAAGAACCATGATAACAGCCATCTTCGGAGCTTTGCCTGGTGGAACTCATGATGAGTCGATAAAGAATTTTGAAAAAGCCATCTTGTTAGAACCCATGAATTCAATACATTATTTTGAGTTGGCACAGTCGTATCTAGCACGCGACGAAGAAAGTGACAAACAGAATGCAAAAAACTGGCTTATAAAAGCAACACAAATTCAAGTTAAGAGCATAGATGACAAAAACAATAAGAGTAAATGTGAGAAATTGTTAAAGGAAATATAAAGTAAATTTTCAAATTATTTTTTCTTTTTCAACCAATCGAAAGCTTCGGGTGTCAATTTTTTCATATAGACAAAAGCAATATAAATTCCAGAGATTATGATTCCTTTGTAAAGAATATTAATTATTGGGTAGCCAGTCGAAGGCAACAAAAATCCGAATGCGAAAAGCACAATAATTAAAAAGAGCAACACTTTGTTTTCCTTCTCAAATGGCTGCAAATTGAAATGTTTTTTAACATACCAAAACAAGAGACTATTGTAAATAAATGAAGCTAATGCGGTAGCGGTGGCGGCTCCAATCATCCCTAACCATGGGATTAAAATAATTTGCAATGCCAACACAATAACCGCTAAAGAAATTAAAAAAACGGCACCTAACTTATACTTATCAGAATTAAATAAAATAGCTGCATTTAATCCTGTAGCCATATTGTAGAGACTTGATAAACTTAAAATGATGACAATGGGTGCTCCTTGATCATATCCTTCTGGTAAAAAAGTGAACAAATCGTAAATATTGATATTCACATTCAGAAAAAGAAAGCCACCAATCATAAACATATACAAACTTGACTTTTGGTAAATCGAATTGATTTCCTCTCGATTATTTTCTTTCCAAGCAAATGCAATTTTTGAAGCAGCGATACGATCGAAAGCATTCAATGGAGCTTCAATAATGGTTGGAATAAAGGCAGCTACTGTATAAATTCCTACAAAGGCTAAGGGCATATATTGACCAATCATAATGGCATCAAAAAATTTCAATCCGATGGAGGCAACAGAAGCAAACCAGAGCAACAATCCGTATCGAATCAACTGAATAAAATTTTGCTCCTTAAAAAAGGGCCAATCAATTTTAAATCCAGGTCTGTCGAATTGAAAAATGTAGACCAACAAACCGATCATTTGAATTCCATAAATGGCAACAAAAGCCATAATAAATTGATCTAGGTTAAACCATTTCAAATAATACAAACTCACCACGGCAATAGCCATGAAGCGAACTACAATATCATTGAGGTATGTGGGAATCGTACTCTTATAATTCGAAGAGCAATAGATACTCAACACAGAAATAATTGAAACAAAAAACGTAAGTGGAAAAACATAATAAAAGAACTCATTAAACAAGGGCGATTCAGCGGCATAGCGTCCCATGATAAAATCTTTAGACAAATAAAGCACTGCAACTGCCAACACAAATCCAATCAAGGGAAAAAGCAACATGAATCCAAAAAAACCATGATGACGATTCTCAATATTTTTAAATCGAGGGAAGAAGCGTGTGGTAGCATTTCCAATGCCCAGCGGGACAAACATGGCTACCAACAGAGCAAAGGAATAAAGGACGCGAGTAAGGCCTAACTCCTCCTTTGTCAAGAAGTTAGGTTGAATGACAATCAAGTTCATAAAACCTACCACAAAGCCGATATAAGTGGCGATGGTATTCTTTATTCCTTGACGTTTGATGACTCCCATATTTTGCTAAATTAACTTAATATTTAAATGCTAATGAAGCGTACCTTAATTTGTTTAGTTCTGTTTTCAACTCAGATATTTGCACAAAAAGAAGGGCATTGGTGGGTATTTGGCAACACATCCAGCTTTGATTTTTTAACAATTACTCCAACGGTGGCTAGCAATAGTGGGATGTGTAACAAATTACATCCATCTTTTATACCACATCTGAAAAACAAACAGAAACCAAATTCTTTCTGTATCATGAAGTTTTCCTTCTAAAAATTTATCTTTTAGTCGCTCCACCAGTTTTGGATTAAATAAATTTTGTTTAACAATAAAATCGTGATCCATCACTTCCATGAATAAATCCTTCAATTCTAAGCGAAGCCAATCTTTTACAGGAACACCAAAACCCATTTTAGGTCGATTCATGATTTCGACAGGAACATATTGATGGACTATGTCTTTTAAGATACGTTTCCCTTTCCCTTCAAACAATTTATATTCATCAGGCAAAGTAGCGACAAACTCAAGTAATCTATGATCCAAAAAGGGTTCTCTACCTTCAAGGCTTGCTGACATCGTTGCACGATCCACTTTTTGAAGGATATCATCCACTAAATACGTTTTATATTCTACAGCTAAAATTTTATTCAGATTAGAAACCGAATTATTCAATTCATTTCCTGAATTAAAAACAGTTTTTTGAATTTGAAAAGGGTCAATTAACAATCGATCCAGCTCAGAAGTACTAAAAGTTTCATTAAAATGATTAAAGGCTTCCAATGAATCTTTTGAATTCAAAACATCATGCAACCGACTCCATTTATCCGCTTTTTCAAAATCACTAGAAAATAAATTTGAAATCAGTGAAGATGGTTTTGCAGCAACTTTTTGCAATAAAGTTGGAATTTTACTAATTGCATCAAGATAATTTCTACCTTTTTGATGCCGTGGATATCCTGCAAACAATTCATCACCTGCATCAGCTGAAAGAGCTACCGTTACATATTGTCTAGCAATTCGACTGACAAGTGTGGTTGGAATAGCAGAAGAATCTCCGAAAGGCTCATCATACAAATCAGGTAACAATGGAATAATATCCATAGCATCCTTCATTTTACAAATATATTCGTGATGATTCGTTCCAAGATGACCCGCTACTTTCTTTGCTTCTTTCGATTCATCAAAATCCTTATTTTCAAAACCTATAGTATACGTATTTATTTTTTTCTGCGTCTTACTCAAAAGAGCTGCAACAGCAGTACTATCATAACCGCCACTTAAAAATACACCAACAGGCACATCGGCCACCATTCTATAATTAAAAGCAGATTCCATTAGCTCTTCTGTCTTCACTTTTGCCTCCTCATAATTTAATGAAGAAGGTTTTTGATTGTAAGCATCAAATGCATTCCAATAGCAATGCGAAGTTTCCTCTTTTGAATTTAAATCGATACACAGCCAATGACCAGGATTAATTTTGTAAGTGTTCTTAAAAATGCAGTAGGGTGCAGGAATATTTCCATGTTTAAAATACAGTGCAAGAGCATCTTTATTTAACTCTTTTTCAAATGATGCACATTGGTGAAATGCTTTCAATTCAGAAGCAAACAAATACGTTCCATTATTTTTATAATAAAATAATGGTTTTATTCCAGCACGATCACGAACCAAAAAGATTTTTTCTTTCTCATCGTCAAACAAAGCAATCGAAAACATCCCAATAAATTTTTCTATTACGGATATCCCCCACTCTTTATAACCGTTTAAAATAACTTCAGTATCAGAATTAGATTTAAAGAAATGACCTAAATCTATTAATTCATTTCTTAACTCCTGATAGTTGTAAATTTCGCCATTCAACATCACTAACAACTTACCATCTGCATGGTACATGGGTTGATGACCTAATGGACTTAAATCAATAATTGACAATCGGCGAAAACCAAAACCGATATGGGCATTTACATTCTGCAAAAACTCGTAGCCACTGTCATCAGGGCCACGATGAACAAGTGTGTCGGCCATTGCCTTTAAGACTTTTAGATCTTCACGCTTATTAAAGTCAATAAATCCGGCAAATCCACACATTATTTACAAAATTATCATAAAGTAGCTAGAGAGGAGAACTAAAGTAGAAAAAACACTAATTTTACAGCATAATAGTCGTAAAAATTCAATGATTCCATACGTTTCCCCGCATTCAAAAAAGGAGTTGTCAATCCATGGCAACAAACTTCAAAATACTGACAATGAATATTTTCCAATTATAAATGGGATTCCTCGATTTGTTCCCGTGGACAATTATGCTTCAGCATTTGGGCTTCAATGGAAAACATTTGCAAAAACACAGTTAGATAGTTTTAGCAAGACAAACATTACTCAGGACCGATTGGAACGGTGTTTAGGATTTCCTATTGAAGGTCTAGAAAACAAAACAATATTAGAAGTTGGTTGTGGAGCTGGTCGTTTCACCGAACTTCTAGTAAAAGGAAAAGGCTTAGTACATTCAATAGATTTAAGTGTTGCTGTAGAAACCAACAAAGAAAATATTGGGGAAGCGGCAAACTACCAAGTGGCACAAGCAAGTGTTTATGATCTGCCTTATTCTGATGAGAGTTTTGATATTGTTTTATGCTTAGGTGTGATACAACATACACCATCATCTGAAAAAACAATGGAAGCCTTATGGTCGAAAGTAAAGCCAGGAGGACTACTTGTTATTGATCATTATAAATGGCGTATTGGTTACTACTCCACATTAGTTCCAATTTATAGAGCTATTTTAAAAGAAATGAAGCCTGAGAAATCAAAGAAAATTGTTGACTCTTTAGTAGATTTCTTTTTTCCTTTACATTGGAAACTGAGAAACCAAACTATTTTAAATTGGCTACTACATCGCGTTTCTCCATTGATTGTATATATCAACCTTTTCAAAGATCAGGATCGCAATTTCCATTATGAATGGAGCAAACTCGACACCTACGATTCGCTCACGGACTATTACAAACATTTACGAAATCCTGCTCAAATAAAAAATACTTTAGAACAGTTAGGTGCTAAAGATATTTGGATAAATGAGGGTGGAAATGGTGTTGAGGCGAGGTGTAAGAAATAGGAATGGAAGCCATCACTAAAGACAAAGCCAGTGAAGAGTATTGGTCGAATTTTTGGCTGAATCACCCGCTACCTGCTGAAATAACTGTGAGCATAAAAAACAATGCTACATTCCCTGCGCGACAATTTCATGAATTCTATTTACAGCTTTTCCAGTCCATTCAATCAAACAAAAAGTTAATTGAAATTGGCTGTGGAAACTCAGTATGGCTTTCGTACTTTGCTAAACAATTTCAATTTAATGTTGCAGGAATAGATTATTCGGAATTTGGATGTGAGCAAACAAGAAAGATCCTTTCACGCGATGGGATTCAAGGAGATATCCACTTTGGTGATTTGTTTAATCCACCCGTTGAATTAAAAAATAAATTCGACATCGTTTGTTCCTTTGGTGTGGTTGAACATTTTAACAACACCGAAGATGTATTAAAGCACATTGGAGAATTTCTGAATGAAGACGGGCTACTTGTTACGACGATTCCGAACCTCTGTGGAATAACAGGTTGGTTACAGAAATGGATGAACAAGCCAGTTTATGATATCCATAAAGTCATGACTCTAAAAAACATTCAAACTCACATAGAGAATGCTGGATTCGCCATTATAAAAAGTGAATTATTGAATCCAATTTCATTTGGAGTTACGTTAGATGAAATCGACAATCAAAAAGTGAAATTTAAAGGCATAAAGAAATTAATTTTAAAGTGCTTTCAAGTGATAGAGCTCATGGGTCGACAAATTGATGACCACCTTTTCAAACTTCCCAAAACTGAATTTCTATGTGCGGGAATGATCGTAGTAGCAAAGAAAAACAAAGCCGAATAACGAACGGCCATGAAAATCATTCATACTTATCTCAGCAATTCATCTTTTATAAAAAAAGATTCGGCCATTTTTACTGAAATCGGAGAGTTGAAAAATTATGAATTCAAAATCAAGAGTAAAATCCATTTACCATTCTCCTTCATACGACAATTTATTTTCCTTCTTGCTTCGGGATGGAAAGCAAATGTGTTCATTGTACAGTTTTCTGGTTATCATGCATTCCTTCCTACTCTATTCGCGCGAATCACTGGAAAAAAATCGATTATCATATCAGGCGGTACCGACTGTGTTTCATTTCCAGGAATAGGTTATGGATATTTCAACAAACCCATATTAAAAACATTTACGAAATGGTCGTATCAGCTTTG
Organism: uncultured Bacteroidota bacterium; assembly: GCA_903922455.1. Classification (GTDB taxonomy): domain Bacteria; phylum Bacteroidota; class Bacteroidia; order AKYH767-A; family OLB10; genus JAJTFW01. The sequence goes on from CAIXTT010000179.1 coordinate 17,945, forward strand.
TCATCACATTTTACCCAAACATGAATCATTATGGTATTGTGATTATCATTACGATTCTAATGAACCATCAGCTCAAGGTATAAAAGCATTTATTCCTCATTTAAAAACTCCTCATACTGTTATTACAAATGGCTATGATCCTGAACAATGGCCTTTACTCAATTTAGAAAGAAAGAAAAACAGTTTCATCACACTATCGGGTGCATTCGAATATCCTTTTCAAGTTCAGCTTAAAGGTATTGATTTGATTTTGGAAGTTGCTCCACATTTTCCAGCATGTACATTTACAATTGCTGGAGTACCATCACATATAAAATTAAATATTCAATCAGATAATATCATTGTTCTCCCACCTATTCCGCATCATCAGTTAGCAGCTTTGTTTAATACCCATGAATATTATATGCAATTATCGATGGCAGAAGGCTTTCCAAATGCATTATGTGAAGCGATGCTCTGTGGATGTACTCCTATTGTTTCCGATGTATTTTCAATGCAGGAGATTGTAGGAAATAAAGCTTTTGTTCTCAATAAAAGAAAAAGAGAAGACCTAGATCAATTAATGAAAACAATTTTATCATCACAAAACAATGATAAAATCTTTACACGCAAATTAATTTTTGAACGCTTTACCATTTTAAATCGCCAGAAAAAAATTAAAGAAATAATTTCTAAAATATTATAAACATCAAATTACGATTTCCCCATCCACCACCGTAAAACCACCAATCGCCAAACTAAGTTCGCGTTTTTGTTATCCCCGCGCTTAAAATCGTCGATAAGCAACTTTACTTTATCATTTTGCAAGAAGTCGATGTCTTTGAAATTTTGATCGAGTAAAAATGACAATGGACCACGTAACCACTTTACTTCGCCCGGTGTAACGAATCCCTTTTTGTCTTTACGGTCGGTGATAGCAGGCGGCATGAGGTCGCGCATGGATTCCCGCAAAATTCGCTTGGTAACGCCGTTATGAATCTTTGCTTCGTCAGGTAAACTAAATGCCAATTCTACCAAACGATGATCTAAGAATGGAACCCTCGACTCGATTGAAAACGCCATGGAGTTGCGATCTTCAAACTGCAAAAGTGTTGGTAGACTACTAGCGAATGTGAGTTGATATAAAAACTGATTTAAACGGGACCCTTTATTTTCTTTTAGATGAAATGGAATTTCATTACTCTTTGAGATAAATGGATAGTATCTTTTGTACTCTAATTCATACAGAGCTTGCTCAGGTTGAAATCCTGCCAATACACTTTTCAAGAATAAATTTGATTTCTTCCCGAGTGAAAAATCTTGCATAGCAGCATGTGTATTCAATTGCTGCAATGCTGATCCGATTCTTCCCTTCCCTAATTCTCCTCC
>CAIXTT010000180.1 GCA_903922455.1 uncultured Bacteroidota bacterium
ATCAATTTAAAATTCGGTGCTATTTTTCGCCCTGCGGACGCTATTCGAATTGGAGTAGCTATTCACTCCCCTACTTGGTATACTTTAGTAGACAAATATTCAGCCACCATTAAAACTGATTTACAAGATGGTAATATTCGTTCGTCTGCAGGTCCGGAATTTATTCCATTCGATTATAAGATCACTACACCTTTTCGCGTGATGACTAATCTCGCATTAATCTTAGGAAAGCAAGCTGCATTAAATGTAGATTACGAATATTTAAATTATAGTCAAGCAAGAGTAAAACCTGTTGACCGTTCCTTTTCTGCAGATTTTAATCCGGTGAATAATGCTATCGGTCGGAAATATACAGGTTCACATAATTTAAGAGCTGGAGTTGAATTTAGATTTGATCAATTCCGTTTTAGAACGGGAGGATTTTACTCTACCTCTCCATTTAAAACTGCATTGCGTGATTCAAAAGAGAATGACTTAAGTAAAATCGGTATTACTGCTGGATTTGGATTTCGTGAAAAGAAATGGTACTATGACTTAGGCTATTCATGGTCGCAACAAGGAAGCTATTTGCAACCTTATTCGCTCAACAATCAAATTACAGAGGGAATAACTCTTAAAGAAACTGACCATCGCGTATTGATGACTTTCGGATTTCTGTTCTAGTGGCACTTGATACATAGAAAATAGGAATAAATTACTTTTCCATAACACGGAAAACGAAATCGTCTATAAAAAACTTCTGCTTAGAAGCATTATAGAAATAAATCGACACTTCGTCATCTGGTAATATGTTTTCTACTAATTTATATCCAGCATAAAACGAAGTCCAGGTCGCATTTTCTATTGGAAAATCGTCCAATTGTACACCTCTCCATAATACACTTTCTCCTTTTCGATCAATAGACACGACGAACACCACATCGGTTAACATTGCATCAGAAAAATATTTACAAGACATTTGAAAAACAGATCCTTTTGTAAAACCAAGATTAGCTGCACTCGATTTATAAGTAGTGCTATATTCTTGCTCAGGATTCATTCGCATCGACCATTTTCCCTCCATTGAAATACTATCGGATCTGAATTTTTCATCATCGGTCCAAGTTGGGATTTCAAAATTATTAGATACAACCACTAAAGTTTCAGGAGCTATTGCTAAAGGAATTGTACTATCCTTTGAAAAGACCATCACTCCTGCATTAAAAAAAGGATCGTATTGAACCAGATAAGGGAACTTTTCAGAAATGATCATTTCCACTTCTGGTGCATGATAATTATTTGACCACCCATGAATCATTGTTTGTGCAGATGAAGTATTGACTAAATGCTTTAATTCTACAAAATGGGATGCTCTATTACAAAGATACTGTTCAAATACTGGAGAAGAAGGGTATCGATTCGAATAGTAATGAATGTAATTGGGATGGATCACATTCACTGTAGAAATTGTTTTTTTCGATCTGTACTTTGCATTATACAAAGCCATTTTTTCAGCAACTAGTTTAAACGGAGCAAAATTTTGTTTACTATAAAAATGCTGTGCTATGATGGTGCTGTAAGAAGTTAAAAGAAAAGCTAAGATCAAAAATGCATAATTCTTAATGCTAATAACTGGAGTTTCAAACCAAGAGAACATCAAAAGAAGTAAACAAGGAAAACTAAATAATAAAATTGAATACTGAAAAACCGGATTCTTATAAACAGAATAAAAATAAGCAATCAAGGCAGGTAAGACGAAAAATAAAAGTGCCATACTTTGTTGAATTTTCCATTTAAACTTAACCTTTAGAATAAAAAACATGGATACAACTAATACCAACAACATTAACAATAAAAAAAGGCTTTCATTGAGGCAATACAATAAATACTTCCATATTGCATCCTTTTCGGGAGGGCCTAACCAGCCCTCTGAACCACCTAAACCACCAATACTAAATTGATACAAAAAAACATTTACATTGGGAATATAAAACAGGAACATTAAAAGACCACACACAAGATACTTCGATCTATTTTCTTTCTGAATTAGAAACAATCCTGCAAGACCAACAATGGCTGTAAAAAGAAAACTGAAATAATGTGAATACATGGTTCCCACTCCACCGATGATAAACCACATTGCTGTTTTCCAACTCCACACTTGCGATTTCCACATCATGGTTGACCATGCATATAAAACTAACAAACTAAAAAATAATCCAGGGCTATAAGGTCGAGCGAGCTGTGCATAAAGGATTGGAAATTCTAACGCAACAAATACTGCAGTTGCCAGTAGTGCAGGAAATTTTCCAAAAAAGTTTTTTCCAGTTAAGTACAATAATGGTATGGTCAATATACCTAGTAACACAAACGGAAGGCGCAACACTTCTTCACTCATTCCAAAGAGATGAGTCCACATCCATAAAAAAGATTGTACACCGACGGGATGCATATCGGTTAATCGAACACCTTGTTCAATCATTTCAGAAAAAGAACTATAATTTAACCTTGTGATCGCGCTCAACTCATCATTGCTGAGTGACCAATTATTATAATTATAAAATCGAAATAGCGCTCCGACGAATACCAGAACACTTGCGATTTTATCTTCAAGGTCAAATCGTTTCATTACTTCCTAACTATTTCGACGTTGACAAACTATTTCATAGAGTACCATACCTGTAGCGACGGATACATTATATGAAGCTACGGATCCTTCCATCGGTAGTTTAACTGAATCATCGCTACGTTTAATATACTCCGGTGAGACACCATTCTCTTCACTTCCCATGATGATTGCGATAGGTCCTGTTAAATCTTTATCACGAGCTAGCGCGTTCGCTTTTTCGGAACAAGCCACTACTTTAATTCCGCATGATTTTAAATAATCGATCGTATCCTTTAAATTATCTTCTCTACAGATGGGCATATGATGTAATGCTCCAGCACTTGTTTTTACAGCATCCGCAGTTATCAAAGCAGACCCTCTAGAAGGAATAATAATTGCATTTACGCCGGTACATTCGGCAGTACGAGCAATTGCCCCCAAGTTTCTTGTATCCGTAATTCGATCTAAAATAAGTAGCATCGGCATTTTTCCGGATTCAAAAATTCCGGGAATAATTTCTTCTACTTTGCAATAAGAAACGGTAGATAAATAAGCAATAACCCCTTGATGATTATTTCTTGTCAATCGATTCAATTTTTCGACTGGGACCGATTGAAAGTGCAATCCTGTTTTTTCCAACTCTGATTTCAATTCACGTGCTAATGGATTATTCAATCCATTTTGAATAAATACCTTTTCAAATTCCTTTCCCGCTTGAAGTGCTTCCATCACTGCTCGCGTACCATAGATCATGGTTAAATCACTTTCCTCGTTATACATACTCTTATTTAATTATCATTCACAATTCGACCTTGGCGCCAATGATCCACGGCAAGGTACCATACATTTTCATAAACGGGCTGGCGGATGAGTGCGTAATCGTTATTTGAAAATGGATTATTCATTTTTCTAAAGATGAAAAGAATATCGGGGAATCCAGTGAGCCCAGAATATGTCCATTGTTCTGTTTCTGCATCTCGGTAAATTGAGATGGGTTGACCCATCACCAAATAAATCATTCCGCGATCGGTTTTCCAACCTTCCATATAAGAAGTAAAAGCATAATTTGCATCTTGCACACGATTATAAAATGCTCTAATTAATCCGCGAGCTCTTTCGGGCGCCCCGCCTACTTCCAACCAAAACGCATCCAATTCTGCTTTTTTATTATCTGCATTCATTAGATGTGCATACTCTTTTCTTGTTGTTAAGTAACGAGTTGCTTCTATGAGTTGTTCGGGCTTAGTCACCTTTGGAAAATCGGCATCCAAACAAGTAATCGTTAAACCGCTCGCCAAATTAGTATCCATTTGAAAATAATAGATACCGAGTCGGGGTAAATTAATAGTTCCAAAATCACTTCTATGCACAAGAAAAACGCTATCTGAATACATGCTAAATTTCTCATCATCAATCACTCTAAACGGCATTGCTGCTAGTGGAAAATCTGTGTAATAACAACGCACCCATAAAGCTTCCAAACCTGGGAAATTCGATTCAAGAGTGACTGAAGAATGGCCTGATAATTTATAATTATAACTGAGCTTTCCGCCTTTGTTTTTAACAATAAAACTTTGATTGGTTAATTTACTTCTATTATTAATTACAATATTTCGAATTGACTCTGCATTTCTATTGAGATCCTTAAACTTCAATCGAAGGATACTTCCATCTTTTAATGAATACGTTATCGGAAAGGAATCAACTATATCTGAAAAATCTTTTTCAGATAAATAAGTAAACTGTACGGAGCCAGAATCAGAAGGATGTGTTGTAGAATACGTATCAAATATAGAATACTCCACCAAGAGCCTACTTGAAAATGATTTCCCGTCATTTACAAAAAGCAAATCTTTTTCTGCCACAGAAAAATGCAGCATGGAGAGCTCTGAACTCTTATGAAACAATAATACATCTGGCGAAAAAGTTTCTGATTGATAAAAAAGCTGAGTCGTTAAATTTTCATTACTAAGTTTTGAGGAGGTTTTACAACCCACAAAAATAAAAATAAAAAAAGTGAATACGATCCAATCAAAAAATTGGATTCTACTTTTAGTACACTTGAGTTCTGTTGGTGACAACAACATTATTTCGATTGCATATTAGCATTTATATCTTCATCACCTTCTTCTAACTCTTGGATATCTTCAGTACGATCGATTAAGGTCTGATTAATTTGTTTCGTTGTTTTCACGCCCAATTTTTTCAATCTCTCCACTCTAGAAATCAGATTTCCATTCCCGGTATGTAGTTTATTCATAGTGCCTTCGTAAGCAGACTGAGCATCCTTCATTTTCTTACCTATTGAAATCATATCTTCAATCAATGCAGAAAACTTATCATACAGGTCACCCGATTGGCGAGCAATTTCGACAGCATTCTTATTTTGATATTCCAATCTCCAAATACTTGCAATAGTTCGCAATGTGGCTAACAAGGTAGAAGTAGTAACGAGCACTATATTCTTTTCAAACGCCTCGTTAAACAACTCATGATCTTGTTCAATCGCCAGTGCGAATGCGGGTTCAACGGGAATAAAGAGCAACACAAAATCCAATGTATTAATACCGTGCAAAGATTGATAATTCTTTGCGCTCAAATCTTTAATATGTTTACGCACAGAACTCAAATGCTCTCTTAAAGCTAATGCTTTTGCGATATCATCTTCTTCGTTTGCATAACGCTCATACGCTATTAGAGAAACCTTAGCATCCACTACAATACTTCTTCCTTCGGGTAGACTAATAATTACATCGGGTTGAAAACGTTTTCCCTCATCGGATTGTAGACTTGTTTGTACAAAATACTCGCGACCTTTTACCAATCCAGAGCGTTCTAGTATTTTTTCTAAAATCATTTCGCCCCAATTCCCTTGCGTTTTCGCTTGTCCTTTCAATGCAGAAACTAAATTACGAGCTTCATCACCAATCGACTTATTCATCGTTTGCAATTGAATCAATTGTTCCTTCAGCGATTGATTCTCTTTAATTCGTTCTTCGTGAGAAGTACGAACTTGCGTTTCGAATTTCTCTATTTTATCCTTTAGTGGATTTAAAATATCATCCAACTTTGTTTTATGATCTTCTTGAATACGTTGTGAATTCTTCAAAACAATATCGGAGGCAATTGCACTAAACTGCTCTTTCATCTGCACACGAATTGTTTCCAATTCACTTTTATGTTCAGTGAGTCGAGTTTCTAAAGATTGCGCAACCGTTTCAGCTTTCACTTTAGAAGCATTCAACTCCTTCAGTTCAATTTGCAACGCATGACTAACTTGCTCTGCTTTTACCACTTGACCGCGTAAATCTTCAACTTGTTGAAGTAAGACAGCTTTTTCTCTTTCTACATTCATTGTCAATGAAGCAGAGTTATTCAAATCATCCTTTGATCGCATCTTCAAAAAGAGGTAAGAAATCAATGTTCCTACGACGATTCCAACTACCAAATACAATAAATCCATCATCAAACAAAGATAAGAAATGCCTTAGTATGCTCTAGACCATCCTTTAAAATTAAGTCAATTTCCATTAGGCCTCAAATTCAGGCAACGATTCCATAAATTCAAATTGATCTTCCGATCTTTTCAAACAATAATGTTCATTGCCATTAGTTAAAAGCACATGCGCCACTTGAAGAGAAAAATTATAGCGAGCGGCTTGCAAAAAAGTCTCTTGAGAAATCTTTATAGAAGGAGCTTTACATTCAGCAATTAGCCAAGGAGCTCCTGAACGATCATAGATGACCACATCCGCACGTTGAGACAAGCCGTTCACTTTCACTATTTTCTCTACAGCCATTAGCGATAAGGGATATCGATATACCTGCACCATAAATTGAATAAGGTTTTGGCGCACCCATTCTTCGGGAGTTAAGGCTACAAATCGTCTCCTAACTGAGTCAAAAATTTGTTTACTTTGCCCTTGTTCACGAACCCGAAAAGAAAAGTCTGGAAAGTTCAAGTGTTCCAATGTAGAATCATTCATTGCTCAAAATTACATTTCTAATAGGGAGGAATAAAATTTAAACTCACTCGTGTAAAATTATTCTATGAAAAGCAAAAAAGAAATCGTTGAAAATTGGCTTCCAAGATATACTGGGGAGAAGCTCGAGAACTTCGGAAAATACATCTTACTCACTAATTTTCAGCTCTATGTGGAGTTATTTGCCAAATGGAACAAAGTGAAAATAGTAGGATTAGACAAACCAATGTCCTGCGCTACGGCTAAAGGGATTACCATCATTAATTTTGGGATTGGGAGTGCAAATGCCGCTACCATAATGGATTTGCTAGGTAGTATTAAGCCTAAAGCCGTTTTGTTTTTAGGGAAATGCGGTGGTTTAAAAAAGAAAAACAAAGTGGGCGACTTGATTTTACCTATCGCAGCGATTCGTGGAGAAGGAACCTCCAATGACTATTTTCCGCCTGAAATTCCCGCGTTACCCGCGTTTAGTTTACAAAAGGCGGTATCGACAACGATACGAGATTTTGGAAAAGACTACTGGACAGGGACGGTTTATACTACCAATCGGAGAGTATGGGAGCACGATACTGAATTTAAAAAATACCTGGCTAAACTGAGATGTATGGGAATTGACATGGAGACTGCAACTATTTTTATAACGGGCTTTGCGAATCAAATTTCCACAGGTGCTTTGTTATTAGTATCGGATCAACCCATGATTCCGGAAGGAATAAAAACAGCGGATAGTGATACCAAAGTGACCAAGAGTTATGTAGAAAATCACATCAAAATAGGAATTGCTGCATTGAATGAAATCATCAACATCGGAAACACCGTAAAACATTTGAAATTTTAATTCAGGATTGAAGAGGAATGGCACAGAAGACAATTGATGAAATAAAAAGAGATTTAAAAAATAAAATCTACCATCCTGTCTATTTACTACAAGGAGATGAGCCTTATTATATTGATGTAGTTACGGAGATGCTTGAAAATTCCGTGCTCGATGACATGGAAAAAGAATTTAACCAAACTGTACTTTATGGTAAAGACTGTGAAATATTAAGTTTGATCAGTGCAGCCAAACGATATCCGATGATGTCGAATTATCAAGTAGTCATCATTAAAGAAGCGCAGGAAATAAAGGCGCTTCTTCCAAAAGCGAAAAGTAAAAGTGAGGACGGAGGAGAAGAAAAAAACGATAGTGTCCCTTTATTAAATTATCTTTCCAATCCACTTTCTTCAACACTACTTGTTTTAGCCATGAAGTATAAGGCTCTCGACAAGCGTGGTAAATTGTACAAGGCCATAGAAAAAAACGGAGTTGTTTTTGAGTCGAAGAAAATGTACGACGACAAACTTCCTAAATGGATAGAAAATTATTTAGCAGAGAAAAATTCAAAAATTACTCCGAAAGCTTCTCAGCTCATGTCGGAGCATTTAGGAAATGATTTATCGAGGATTGCCAATGAATGTGACAAATTGCTAATTAATATTAAATCGAAAGAAACCATTGATGTTCAACATATCGAACTATACATTGGAGTAAGTAAGGAGTTTAATATTTTTGAATTGCAAAAAGCTTTAGGCAAAAGAGATGTATACGCCTGCATTAAGATTGCAAATTATTTTACTGCAAATCCGAAGAGCAATCCAATTCAAGTAACGATGGCGATGCTCTATACTTATTTCACTAAATTACTTTTATATCACTCTCTGAATGACAAATCCAGAAATTCAGTTGCGGTGGCATTAAAAGTAAATCCATTCTTTGTAGATGATTATTTCACGGCGGGGAAAAATTATAGTCCGGAGCATGTAGAAAAAAACATCAGTTTACTTCGAGAATTTGATTTAAGATCAAAAGGTGTAGGGGCCTCCACTTTAGGGAACGAGGATTACATGAAAGAATTTGTATATAAATTAATTCATTAGAAACGGGTGCAAAACAAAACTCGAATATCTGTAGTTTCCTATTTAAATGCTCGACCTTTTGTATTTGGAATGGAGCATCAATTAGCAAATGATGAATTCATCATTGAGAAAGACATCCCTTCTACATGTGCTTCTAAACTTATGGGAAATCAAACGGATATTGGGTTGATTCCAGTAGCGATGATTTTATCTTTAAAGGAAGCCCATCTTCTTACTTCATATGGAATCGTAGCAGATGGAAAAGTAGATTCAGTAGTGCTTGTTAGCAATTCCCCATTGACTGAAATAAAAAAAATTGTTTTAGATCAAGAATCGAGAACCTCCGTATTACTTGCAAAAATTCTTGCCAAAGAATTATGGAACATCCAACCAGAATGGATCAATGAAAATGCTGAAAGTTCAATTTTACAGGAGGAGCAATATACTGCTGCCGTCATTATTGGCGACCGAGCATTGAAATATAAATCTACATTCACTTATTGTTATGACTTAGCAGCATGTTGGAAAGAACTCACGGGGCTTCCCTTTGTATTTGCCGCTTGGGTTAGTAATAAGTTGATAGATGACGGAATTATTCAGAAGTTAGAATCCTCATTTCATTATGGCGTAACCCATCGAGTAGAAATCTTTCCAACACTAGCAATAGAATATCCCGAATTTAATATTTCGCAATACTTACAGAAAAGAATACTTTATAAAATAGACAATAAAGCCCGGGAAGGACTTCAATTATTTTTAAAAAAGATTAAGGAAATAAGTTATACCGACGCAACTTAAAAAATAGTCCAATCTCTTAATCGTACTGCTTTGGTTTAGGCCTTTGAAGTACCCATTAAAGTCAATGTAGGTTGTCAAAATACAACCCTACTTATTGGAATAGAATAGTATTGTATTATTATTAAAAAAATTAAGCTCTGTGATCGAAATCGAAAAGTCGATCGGTATCATCTGAAGCTTTTTTAATCAATTGCATCTGTGTTTTCGTCAATCCTTGATCTTGTTGATTCATTCTCGCGTTAATTTTATCGCTTGATGAAGTTAATTTATTTCGACTTGGGATTAAGCGCACCATCAATTCGTTCACAATAGTTAATCGTTGCGCTGGCTCTAGTTGTTGTAATAAATTTTTCATTTGAACGATGCATTGATCGAGTTCTTGCTTTACTTGAATCTCAGAATTTGTTTTCATGGCTGGTGTTAAAGTCCTATTACGACGAAGTTGGAAAAGTGTTTCACGACATAAAATCTTCAGCAAGCAATGACTCCTCCATACTTGCCTTTTTTACTTTTGGCCAATTAAAACAGAATGTGGCTCCTTTTCCTTTTTCCGACTCCACCCATATCTTTCCACCTTCTTCTTCAACAATCTTTTTAACGATGGCTAGTCCAACACCACGAGATTCCACTTCATCACGCGCATTCAATGTTTGGAAGATCACAAAAATCTTTTCATGATAGCGTGGTTCGATGCCAGGGCCATTATCTTTCACAAAAAACTTCCAGTCGTTTCCTTGATCTTCACATCGAATTTCAACTTGAATGTCTTCTTTATCGTTATACTTAATAGCGTTTTGGATAAGATTCAAAAATACTTGCTGAAGCTTGACGCGTTCGGCTCTCATATTGGGCAAATTATCTCTTACATTGATTACTGCATTTGCAGGTGGTCCGATGAGATCAATAGAATCACGAACCAATTCATTCACTTCGAATGGTTGAAGCTCACCAGAGGTTTTACTCGCTTTCGTATAATCTAGAATTCCATTAATTAATCCTTCCATACGAACTACACGACCTTTGATGGTATTAAAATGTTCTAAAAGATCAGCAGGTAGACGATCACCCATATCCTCTTCAATCCATCCCGTTAAATTTCCAATTGCACGAACAGGTGCTTTCAAGTCATGAGAAACTACATAAGCGAATTTGTCGAGCTCAGAAATTGTTTTCTCCAAATTCTTCATATAGCGATTCATTTTTTCTTCGGCTAATTTTCTAGGTGTGATATCACTTTCGATATAAATATACTTCGCCTCCGTCTCTGTATCGGCATCGGAAGCAATTGGAGTCATTGTAATTTGTGTCCAGAATGGTTCACCTGATTTCTTATACTTTAAAAGTTCACAAGAAAAGGCTTCATGATTTGTAATGGCTAGGTTTAATGCAGCAATTGTATCTTGATTCGATTTTTTTCCTGTTAAAAGATGATGTGGATTTTGCCCTACGATATCATCAAAGTAGAATCCTGTAAGACGAACAAATCCATCATTCACCCATTCTGCAATTCCATCACTGTTTGTAATGATAATTGCATTGTCTGCTTTACTAGCTACAACAGAAAGTTTATGCAATTCCTTATTCGCTTCTCTCAACTCATTTCTTTGCACTGTTATTCTCTCAATGACAACATTTTTTCCGCTCTCTAGATAATTCATCTGAGTAGAAAGAATCAGCATGGCTAAAAAGAAAGTGGTGAGATAATCGATATTTATTAATTCAACGGTATCTCCGATCAGCGCATAGGAGATCAAATCTGTGTATTCCGTGGCATACCAAAAGAAAACAATATTTATAGCGATGAGGGTAAACACAATTTTACCAGCCGTATTCCCGAGGAGCATATATCCCAGCAACATGAGTCCAGCCATGTACATAATTGCTGAAGCTCGAATTCCACCTGAATAATAAGAAATGATATGAAGTGTTGTAAATGCTCCCAGGACGATTACATAATAAGCAAGCCGATGATTCTTATGAAAAGGCAGATAGAAATAATTTACAACTAGTACTAAACCAAGAATTCCTATAAGGATACCCGAAAAGTTACCGACATCTACCACATACCAGGCTTGGAAAAAAGCGTAAAAAATAACTGCTGCTGCAGTAATAGTTGTAGCTCTAAACAGACGATATCTCTGACGTGCGATGAGATCATCAGCAGGGATGCTGTTATGATACTTTTCGTTATTCTTGAATATATTTAGATTACGCATTTAAATTTCTTAACCGCTTAGCCCTTTTTTGTTTGTTGTATTAATTCTACATTTGACAACTTAGAATACTAGAAAAAGAATTTTTACTAATGATGTGTACGAACATTAGCTTTAGTTGTTACAATACTTATAAAAAATAAGCTATGAGCGAACAAACTATCACTATTCTTCACGTAGAGGATGACCAGGTTGACAAAATGGTTATTGAGAGAGTATTTAAACGACTTAATCTTACTAATAATTTACTGCACGCATCGAATGGCGAAGAGGCTTTGGATGTGCTGCGAGGAACCAATGGAAAAGAGAAGTTGGAGAAATTACCACAAGTGATTTTGCTTGACATCAATATGCCAAAAATGAACGGATTGGAGTTCTTAAAAGAATTGAGAAGCGATCCTACAATCAATTTCATTAGTGTTTTTGTGTTAACAACGTCTAATGATGATTATGATAGAAAAGAAGCCTATAAACATAATGTTGCTGGATACTTTGTAAAGCCGGTGGATATTAGTCAGTTTGAGACCACCTTTCTGACTTTATCGAATTTTTGGAAGATTTGCGTTTGGCTATAAAAAAGGTTTTACTCTTAAAATTAGATTTCAACAATAAATCCTTGTATTATTTTGATCTAAATTAGACCTTTTGACGTTTATCCATTTTAAAATACCGATTTATCTCTTTCATTGAAGTACCGGTATCAGCCATTGCCAAAGGCAATTGTTGAGCAATTTGAGTCAACAATCCATTAATATCTTCCTTATTCATATGCAATGAAAGAGGAATTCTCATACCTGTATTATGATAAGATACGGAAGGGAAAACCGAGAGGTTCACATAATATCCATTATTTATAAGTCGGCTTACCATATTGTAACCCATATGTGGTTTACCAAGGCAAACAAATTTTATTGGAGAAATATCATCTGAAATAATTGGGATTTCGAGCAACTTGGCTGTTTGATTAAAATATTTAATCCGGTCTTGCAATTGTTTTTGCAACGTGTAAATTTCCGAAGACAAATGAATTTTGGCGGAGGCGACTGCTGCTCCGAGAATGGGCGGTGGAATTTGAATTGAAAAAATTGACGTTTTGCCGTAATCATGGACACGACGAAACTCTTCATCATTTGGAAAAATCATAACGCCGCCACTTGCTCCAAACGCTTTACCTAAAGATGTTGTTAAATAAATTCGATCATGTTTAGGTACTTGACTTCTTACGTAGCCCGAACCGTTTTCACCTGACCAACTCATTCCATGTGCATCATCGATGTACAAATAAAGTTGCTCATAAATATCCATCAACTTAACAATTTCTTTCACGGGTGCTAAATCTCCAAACATCGAATAAACTCCATCAGACAAATACCAAATTTTCTTGTGCGTCAGGCTTAATTCTTTCACCCGATCTTCAAGTAAGTCGAGTCGATTGTGACGAATAATCTCCACATGAATATTTCTTTCATTCAACAATGAAACTGCCATTTGAACACTTGAATGTACGCTTACGTCCATTACGATGGCATCTTCATCACCAATAAGAATGGGAAGATTGCTTAAATGCCCAAGCGTTGTCGTATTAAAAACAGCAGCAGGAGCATCAAATATTTTAGCTAATTTTTCCTCTAACTCGCCATACAATGGAGAAGAGAGATACGAGCGGGAAGAAGAAAACTGTACACCAAAACGAGTAATTGCATCAATTGCACCACCCATCAATCGTTGGTCAAGATCAAGACCGAAGTAACTGCAAGAGCTAAAATTCTTCAGTTTTTTTCCTTTTAGTGTCACATGGCGCCCATCAAATTCGTCATCTTCCACTGTTTGCAATATAATTCCTAACTTTTTACCTGAAATAGAAACTTCGTCTAGCAATTCTAGAATTTGTTCGTGCTTACTTTTTACACTGTTGCCGACCTCCATACGTCCTTTAGTTTTTTTGAAACAATACATGAAAAATCTCTTACCCTACATGGTATGCTAAAATTAGGTCAGAGATGGAATTAATTATCCTTCAAAGTATACAGTTATCAACCTAACAATGTTAATTGAAAGCAACGCTGTAATCAAAAGAAAATTCGCACCAATTAATGGAAACTTTAAAAAGTAAAAAGAAGATTTAAGTTATAAAAGCAGAAACTAGTTCAGTTTTGCTGTGGAAATTACTTCCTTCACTTTTAGCTCAAAGCCATTACTTCGTATATCCCCTAGAGATATCATGCATGGGCTTTCAAGGACTAAGTTTTGTGATAAGTTTAACACCTGAGATGTGCCGGCTTTATTTACTACTAATTTACCGATAACATTTTGTTTAGGTTGTGTTTGGAAAATTCCTGTCTCTTGCGGATTAGAATTTAAGTAATAATAATAGGTTGCTCCAGAATTAAAAGTTCGTTTTTCAGTTTGGATATTTCCTTTTGAGCCGCTCGAGTATATTCCTTCTGGGTGACCAATTGCAAGCATGGTATTATTTTCCAAAACAAACTCGCCCTCACCATTCACCACAACTTTCTCGCAATACAATTCTGCACCATCACTAATCTGAAAGGTAGACCCTTTTGAAATATTACCAAATATTTCACCTTTTATTTGCAATACATGTTTATTTGCGACCGTAACATTTCCAAGATTTGCTTTACACAATGGTTTTTGAATCCATCTGGAAGTTCCAGAACCTGACATGATAAATTCAGAAGTGGCGCTTCTATCCGTAGTGAAAATACCACTCAATAAAATGACATCTTCCTTAACATGCATCTTTAAAGCTGCCTTCTGGTTCGTCTTATCCATTTTTGCATCATAAAACTCACCTCCTTTCAAGATGAAATCTTGTGCAACAGAACAAGACAAATTTCCATTGTTAGCGCCAAAAAACAAACCACCCATTTGAATAAAACTGCCATTAATGTTTAACAAATTATTACCAGTGAAGAAAATTCCTGAAAGATCTTTTCCCGTTTTCCTAATTTCAAAATCACCTTGAATCTGCTCGACTTTTCCACCCAGATCGATGGAAGAAACATCTGCTGCATCTAATACAAGATTTCCAAAATTAATTTCAGGTCGGAAAGTGTTGGAACCATATTTAAAAAACAATTGAGTAGACTTCGGACTTAACCTATTCTTTAATCCGGGGAACCACCCGGTACTGTTATGAATATACATGGCTCCATTGTCCATATAAAATTCATTAAAAGAATAAAAATTATTGATTGAAGTATCCATCTGGACAACGCCACCAAAAGCAACATAAATTGCATTCAATCTTAAAGGGGAAGTAATTCGTAATTCCCCGCCTTTTTCTATTACTAAAGTTTGTAGATTAGAACCTGTACTACTTATCATCCGATGTCCGGATTGAATAAAATAGCTGTTACGTACTTCATTCATTTGACGAGGAGACATTCCTGAACCATCTCTTTTAGAATTCCAGGAATTAACTTTACCCAAAGAAAAATTACCCATTGAATAAAAGGGAATATTTGATTGTACAAATCGCTTTCCAATTGGATCAACAACGACAGGCAAATAGGAAATAGCACCTATTCGAATTTCTTTACACATAGCATCCACTGTTCCAGGCGTTGAATTCGCATTGGTAAAAACATCAAAAGTTAACCAAAAGAAATTTTTTCCTGGCAATAAAGTTTGGCTTGCAGAAAACACAAAAGGTTTGTCGTTAATGGCAGGAATCGTAGTCCCTACAATTTGCTGAATTGAAAATTCAGGATCATTGCCGGTATACCACAATCGCGCATTTTCTATGTTTTGCTCAATAGGAATTGAAGTTCCTGCTGCAGAAAATGTAAAAGAATTGATTTTTACAGGAGTTCCTTTACCGCTTGTCTCCACCACAACTCCAATTACTTTTTGATTTATGCTTCCTCTCAACACACCACTTGTATCTTGAAAAGTAGTGGATTGTTTGTAAGTCATGGATGTGGCCGCTCTCCCCTCTTCCTTTTTTGTGAGATTGAAAACAACTATTAATAAAACTACCAAACCAGAAATGGCGGCGGTGGTTGCAATAAAAGTTAAACGAAGTTTTGTCTTAAGTGCGGTTTGTTGACGTAAGTTTTTTCTGGCCATGATGGGCTTATTGTTTTATGCCATCTTATACTCCAATTTTAGAGAAAAGGTTTTGCATCTAAAATTGAAATAACGACTAGAAGTTCGAACCAATTTATCCAAGGCAAAAAAAAATAACCGAGCCCTTACAAGACTCGTCTATTTCATTGATTTAAAACTGATTATAAATTCCCTCTTAATGCTTGTTCTCTTTCAATGGCTTCAAATAAAGCTTTAAAATTTCCTTTGCCGAATGAGCGAGCGCCTTTACGCTGAATGATTTCAAAAAAGACAGTAGGGCGATCTTCCACGGGCTTCGTAAATAGTTGAAGCAAGTATCCTTCATCATCACGGTCCACAAGGATTCCCAATTTGGCCAAATCATCCATATCCTCGTCTATTTTTCCAATTCTTGTTTTAAGATCATCGTAGTAAGTCATTGGAACTTGTAAAAATTCTACACCACGTTCTTTCAACATGCTGACTGTATCAATAATATTGCTGGTAGCGATGGCAATGTGTTGCACACCTGCACCATGATAAAATTCAAGATACTCGTCGATTTGCGATTTCTTTTTTCCTTCGGCAGGTTCATTAATTGGAAACTTCACATATCCATTGCCGTTAGAAACTACTTTTGACATAAGTGCACTGTATTCGGTGCTGATGTCTTTGTCATCAAACGTCAGGATCATTTTGAATCCCATGACGTCTTCATAAAACTTTACCCAATCGTTCATCTTACCCAACTCAACATTTCCTACACAATGATCGATGTATTCAAAGCCCACTGGAGTCGATTTTGAAGAGGACGAAATGGCTTTATAGCCAGGAAGGAAAACTCCTTTATAGTTTTTTCTTTCTACAAATTTATGAATGGTCTCTCCATAAGTATGTATGGCTGAAATTTTCACTTCACCAAAATCATCTGTAATTGTTTGTGGTTCTGTATGCGCCTTGGCTCCCCTTGCCATAGTTTCATAAAAAGATTTCTCTGCATCATCCACCCCCAACGCTAACACTTTTACTCCGTCACCATGATTTGCAACATGGTTAGTAATTTCATGATTGGGATGGAGGGCGGTTGTCAATACGAAACGAACCTTTCCTTGCTGCAATACATAAGAAGCTCTATCACGAACTCCAGTTTCTGGACCAGCATATGCAATGAGCTGAAAACCAAAAGCATGCTGATAGTAATAGGCAGATTGTTTGGCATTTCCAACAAAAAATTCGATGTGATCGGTACCATTTAGAGGAAGGAAGTCTGTTGTCATGATATTCTTATTTATAGCTGTAAAATTACGATTTTATGCCCAAAATATCACCAAAATATACTTGAAAAATCAATATTCTAATGAATTATTCCTCATCCTTTCTTGCTTTGGCCTGTTGCTCCCATCGCAATTGATCCAACAATCCCTCAAAGATCTGAGTAAACTCTGTAATGGGCACAGGAGGTGATTCATGATTCAATAAAATTTTCTTTCTTGGTTTTTTGTCTGCTACCCATAAAGAGTAGACAGGGAAGTCAGCAAGATATGGATTGGAATAAGCCGTATCCATAGTTTCCATTTTATTTTCACGAATCGCATCAAGCAAAAATGTAAGTTGCTCACTCGACAATCGGGCATACCATTGTCCTACTTTTTTCACATTCATCTCTCCATAATATTCTGCAAACCCAGATTTATAAACGGTGGCATAATACTGTGGACATCGACCAAAGCATGCTTCACGCTTAATCTTGACTAATAAAGTATCGATGAAAGTAGACTCTCCGCTTGGTAAACTCTCCTTAGCAGACGCAGTTTTTTGAGACTTACATGATGACATCGCCATCAGCAAAGCAAATGAAAACCATCCAACAGAAAGTAAGATTTTGTTTTTCATATCCATTTAAATAAAACCTAAAACAAGATAGCAAATTTAAGAATCCAAAACAGGAAAATTACTTCGGCATTTTATATCCTTTCTCCTTTGCCATTTTTTCAAGGCGTTGTTGGAATTTCGACTTAGTTTGGCTGGCTGGTCGCTTTTTATTCTCTTGAATTTTGCGATGAATTTCATCTTCATCCACAAAAGACTTAAACAAAAACTGCTGACCGACACTGATCATATTTGCAAGGAAATAGTAGTAACTTAATCCTGCCGAATAATTATTAAACACCCCTAAAAATACGATAGGCATCAAATACATCATCCACTTCATTTGCGGATTCGTCATAGCGGCACCTGAATTTACTTTGGTAATAATCAATGTAGAGATGGTCATTAACAATGTCCATAAACTAACGTGATCGCCGTAACCCCAAATGTGAAATGGAAGGTCTAAGATGGAATCGTACGTACTTAAATCTTTTGCCCATAGAAAACCTTCTTGTCGAAGTTCGATCGATTGAGGGAAAAATCGAAACATGGCAATTAAGATCGGCATTTGTAAAAGCATGGGCAAACAACCTCCCAAAGGACTCACGCCAGCTTTTTTATAAAGTGCCATCATTTCTTGTTGCAACTTCATGGGCTCGTCCTTATTATTGGCTTGAATCACTTCTATCTCTGGTTTCAAGACTTTCATTTTAGCCTGAGAGAGATATGCTTTATACGTGAGCGGCAAAAGCATAATTTTAATTGCAATTGTTAAGATGAGGATGATAATTCCGTAATTCAAATTGAAACTATTCAAGAAATTAAAAATCGGAATTACTAAATATCGATTCACCCAACCAAAAATCCCCCATCCTAGTGGAATTTGTTTTTGAAGATCATCGCCCGCTTTCTTTAATAATTGATAATGGTTTGGACCGATATAAAAATGCATTGCAAAATTTTCACGTTGATTATGTGAATAAGGCAATGTGAATGCGACGTTCATTTGCTTCACAAAACGATCCCCTTCTTCTCCAGAAATAGTTTCAATTCGGGTGGGCTTATCAAATGATTTTTGAGCAACTAAAACTTGAGTAAAAAACTGTTGTTTCATAGAAACCCATTTCAACTTCGTTTTAATTTCTTCGGTTTCGTTTTCGGTCTCACTGAGGTAATCTACTTCTTTATCCTCATCAGCAAACATATAATAGATGGTAGAGTTGATACGCTCTGCATTCATATCTTTCTCTTGCTTCTGAATTTGTTGAGTCCAATTCAACTCTACATAAGATGCATTACTTGCGATGACTTCATTAACGCCAACAAAATTTACATTAAATCCGAGGATGTATTTATCGGCGGTTAATGAATATTGATACTCAATATAACGGTCGGGGCTACCCGCATTTAAGCGATATGAAAAGATAGAACTATCTTTTCCAGTCACAACAAATCCTTTGCCTTGTGGCTGGAAAAATAAATTGTTGGTAGAAACGCTTCTATTTTGAGCAAAGAAATTCAATCCGAAACTGGACGAGTCGCTTTCAAAAAGTCGCACAGGTTTACCCTCTGCGGTTTTATAGCTTTTTAGCTCCACTACTTTTACGCGACCACCTCTTGATGTTAGAGTAACCTTCATCAGGTTATTCTCGATGGTAACTAATTCCTCTTTTCCCGTGGCTGCGGATGCAAAATCACCTAATAAATCTTGAGCTTTTAATTGCTTAAGCGAATCGTTCAACAACGTATCATTCAAGACCACATCAAGTGGAGCATTCTGCTTTACTTGTACTGCCTTTAAATTTGCAGCCTTCGTTGCTGCTTCTTGCTTATCAACTAAAGCAATACTATCTTGTTGTTTTTTAAGATTTGCGATTTCTTCATCGCTGGGTGCGTTTAAAACACTAAAACCGATAAGTATCAAGCCTATAAGAAATAGGCCAAGCATTGATTGACGATCCATTCAGGGTAAATTAAGGCGCAAAAGTACACAATCCAAAGGGGATGGAGCCACTTATAACCTCAATTTATTTGGAAAGAGTGGCTGCTAACGATTCACTTTTCGTTTCACTGATGATATTATTTGACTTTTCGAGTGAAGCCTTCACGAATCGACTAAAAAGTGGGTGTGGATTTAGTACTGTACTTTGATACTCAGGATGAAACTGAACACCCACGAACCAAGGATGGTTTTTTACCTCCACGATTTCCACCAAACCACTATCTGGATTCGTACCAGAAGCGATCATTCCCGCTGATTCAAAATCCTCTAAATATTTATTATTAAACTCATATCGATGGCGATGGCGTTCTAAAATCTTTGTTTTACCATAAATACTATGTGCCTTTGTACCCTTTATTATTGTGCATGGATATTCACCAAGTCGCATGGTACCACCTTTATCGACAACCGTTTTCTGCTCCGACATCATATCAATTACCGGGTGTTTCGATTTAGGATTTACTTCTGACGAATGAGCGTCCTTAAATCCAATAACGTTTCTAGCAAATTCCACGACGGCACATTGCATTCCGAGGCAAATCCCTAAAAATGGAATTTTATTTTCACGAACAAATTTAATAGCTGAAATTTTTCCTTCAATACCTCTTTCACCAAAACCTGGGGCAACTAAAACTCCATTGAGATGTCCGAGCATATTCTTTACATTGCTTTCATCAATTTTTTCAGAGGCGATCCATTCCACTTTTACTATACATTCATTTATTACACCTGCGTGAATAAAAGCTTCGGCGATCGATTTATAAGCATCTTTTAACTCGATGTATTTACCCACAAGTCCGATGGTCACTTCATAAATTGGGTTTTTCAATTTTCCTAAAAAATCCTTCCATGCACCCATATCTGGCTCATGTTTGAGAGCCAATTTCAACTTATTCAACACCACTTTATCCAATTGTTCCTTCAACATCAAAAGTGGAACTTCATAGATGGTCGATGCGTCGATGGATTCAATAACTGCATTGATATTTACGTTACAGAAAAGTGCAATTTTTCTTCTGATATCATTCGATATATGATGTTCAGTTCTACAAACTAATACATCGGGTTGAATTCCATATTCGAGCAACATTTTCACAGAATGCTGAGTAGGCTTTGTTTTTAATTCACCTGTGGTTTTCAAATAAGGAATTAAAGTAAGATGAATTACAGCCGTATTAGATGATCCCATCTCCCAAATCATTTGACGCACAGACTCAATATAAGGAAGCGACTCAATATCTCCTACGGTACCTCCTATTTCAGTTATGACAATATCATACTTTCCAGTTTCCCCAAGTAATTGAATTCTTCGCTTAATTTCATCTGTAATATGAGGAATTACCTGAACAGTTTTGCCAAGGTACGCTCCTTCTCTTTCACGTCGAATTACGGTTTGATATATTCGACCGGTAGTAACGTTGTTCGCTTGAGAAGTTGGAGTATCCAAAAAGCGTTCATAATGTCCAAGATCTAAATCCGTTTCAGCACCATCATTGGTTACATAACATTCACCATGTTCATAAGGATTCAGTGTTCCTGGATCAATATTAATGTATGGATCCAGTTTTTGAATAGTAACTCGATAACCTCTCGCTTGAAGCAATTTAGCTAAAGATGCTGAGATAATTCCTTTACCTAATGACGATGTTACACCACCCGTTACAAATAAATAACGGACAGAAGTAGGATTAATGGGAGACATTTGAACTGGATTTCGCACAATATTAGACAAAGAAATTCGAGGAGCAAGGAATAATTTGCAACAGGCGAAATTTGGCTGAAATTTAAAATACTATATTATTGATAATGTATTGTTTATGGGTAAATTTAAAGATGATTTAATTTGTAGATTTATTATTTCAACAACTTATAATAGAGGTTTGGTCACCGATTTATTTTGACAGATGATTAGTTTAAAAGATAAATTTCAATAAATAATGTCCTAAAAATGAACCTGCAGGCAGGCGCTGATGACTCGGATAAAAAGGATAAAAATGGATTAAATTTCGTGGCGACCAATACCAATCAAACTTCTGAACGCGATTTATTTGTTTATTCGACTTCTCTCATAGTTGGAACCTTGAGTTTTTTAACTCGTTATATTTATCTGGACACGCACTCTTTATAGCTCATAATCGTTTGTAGTCGACTATAAATGTTTATTAAACGAGTAAGGGCAAATTGATTTGGAGATTTGCGGGATGAAAGAAGAGTTCTTGTATTATCTCTGGCAAAACAAGCTACTATTAAGAGATCCGCTTTTATTGGAAAGCGGAGAAACGGTTGAAATTATTCATCCTGGAGTTCGGAATTTCGAAAGTGGTCCAGACTTTCACAATGCCCGCATTCGAATAGACAACATGATATGGGCTGGAAATATCGAGATTCATGTGAATTCCAGCGATTGGTTTAAGCATCACCATCAGGGTGATTTATCGTATGACAATATTTTACTTCACGTTGTTCATCAAAATGATAAACCTGTACATCGGTTAGATGGAAGTAAAATTCCAACCTTAGTCATGAATGAAAAATACCCATTAGGATATTTATACCACTATGAAAACCTACTACAAGGTTGCCATTCCTTTATTCCGTGCGGACAACAATTTCAAGAAGTTCCATTTATCCATGTCCAAAGTTGGATGGACCGTGTACTTACAGAACGATTGGAAACGAGATTTGAAGAATTGACTCATATCCATAAAGAATCGGACGCTCGATGGCCAAAAAGTCTTTATCAACTCCTTGCCAAATCTTTTGGATTTAAAGTAAATGCAGTTCCTTTTGAGTTATTAGCGAATGCAGTGCCCTATGAGCTCATGATCAAACATAGACATCAAATCGAATCTTTGGAGTCACTATACTATGGACAATCGGGAATGCTTCATACAACAGTAGATGATCCCTATATTGATCGTTTAAAAAAAGAGTATAAATATTTTCGGACGAAATACCATCTAAAAAACAACTCTCCTCATCTTTGGAAATACGGGGGATTACGACCTGCGAATTTTCCCACATTACGAATTTCCCAATTCAGCATGTTACATTTTACCCATGAATATTTGCTTGACAAAATCATACAGACCATAGAGCTTTCGGATTTAATAACGCTATTTGATATAAATGCTACGGATTATTGGTACCAGCACTTTCGGTTTGGAATCGCATCAGAACCACATATAAAAAAGCTAGGCAAGGACGCCATACTTCACCTGATGATCAATGCCATTATCCCGTTCCTTTTTTTCTATGGTAAAAAGCAGAAACTACCTATACTTTGCGATAAGGCTATCTATTGGTTGGAAAAATGTCCACCAGAAAAAAACAAAATCATACGATCTTTTGAGGATATTGGATTTTATATTACCAATTCAGCTCAAAGTCAGGCCCTATTGCACCTCAAAAAAAATTATTGTGATTACAAAAAATGTGTAAATTGCAGCATTGGAAACTACCTCTTAAAAAATGCAAACACTAATTGAAGAGATTAAAGCTTGGTTTGAGCAGCAAGCCTTTGGCGTATGTGAATGGTGGGGAGAAAAAATCAACATCCCTTCTGCTCAAATTCGGATGTTTTTTATTTACACGACCTTTCTCACGGTAGGTTCTCCAATCATTTTATATTTAACATTGGCTTTTTGGAAAAAAATGCGTGCATTGATCACAGAACAAAAGCGTGGAAGCGTTTGGGATTTGTAGAATAAAATCAATCTATCTAGTTAGATCACTTCCAAAGCAGCATTTAAATACTTTTCGGTGATGGTTTTCAATCAATAAACATGCTTCAGCGCCAACTTTAATAAAAACATGGTTTAAAAAGTTCCATTGAAAAACTATTAATTCTACTCTTAATCTAGAAGAAATATAAATTAACTTCGCAGTATGCACAAAAAGCACTTTCAATTCATAAAAAAACTGCGAATTGCTGCCATTATGACTCTTGGCACCATTGCCTTCGGGGTGATTGGCTTTATGGTCATCGAAGGGTACACATTCAGTGAAGCATTTTATACTACCATAATTATACTATCGACGGTAGGACTTGGTGTGGTACATACACTTTCCAATGCAGGAAGATGGTTTGTTTCCGTACTCATCATTATCAGCA
Organism: uncultured Bacteroidota bacterium; assembly: GCA_903922455.1. GTDB lineage: Bacteria > Bacteroidota > Bacteroidia > AKYH767-A > OLB10 > JAJTFW01. Next base: position 23,534 of record CAIXTT010000180.1, read on the forward strand.
TAGGAATATTCGCATACGGCATAGCACAGATCACTTCATACATCATGGAAGGAGAAGTACAACGTTATTTAAAATTAAAAAAAATCTTAAAAATGATCGGTAAAATTCAGGGACATGTAATCGTTTGTGGCTATGGAAGAAATGGCAAGCAGGCATGTAAACAATTAAGATCCCACAATCAAGATTTTGTGGTGATTGAAAATTCCGAAAAAGGAATTGAAGATTTAAGAGAAGATGATGAATTTCTATTTATTCAAGGCGATGCAACTCGAGATGAAATATTGATTGAAGCGGGCATTGAAAAAGCGTGTGCCCTTATCACCACCTTACCCAGTGATGCCGCTAATGTTTTTGTAGTATTAACTGCAAGAGAATTGAGAAGTGACATTAAAATCATCAGTCGCGCTTCTGAATCATCCTCGGAAGGGAAATTGAGAAGGGCTGGAGCAGATAATGTAATCATGCCAGATAAGATTGGTGGATCTCACATGGCTACCTTAGTGACTAGACCTGATGTACTCGAATTTATTGATCATATCACAGGGAAGGTAAACATACGTTTAGAAGAGATCATGATCAACAAACTAAAAGAAATATACAAAGGAAAAACGATTCGGGAATTGGAAGTACGTAATCGTACAGGAGCCAATATTATTGGATTTAAAACCAGCGAAGGCGAGTACATTATTAATCCGAGTCCGGACACAATCATGAAACCTGATTCGAAATTATTCGTATTAGGTACTAGTGAAGAGGTGGAAGAACTTACGAAAGTTCTTTTTTAAACTTGCAGTTAATCTATCAAAATGAAAATTCTTATTACAGGTTCTAATGGTTTACTCGGGCAAAAGCTAATTTACGCTTTATTAAACCGAAATGACATTACCATTATTGCGTGTGCAAGAGGAGAAAATAGAATCACTAGAAAAAATGGTTATCACTATGAATCATGTGATTTAAGTGATCAATTTACCGTTACTGAAATAATCAAAAAGCATCAACCAGATTGCATTATCCATACCGCGGCGATGACCAATGTGGATGCATGCGAGCTCGATCCTATTTCCTGTCGGCGATACAATGTAGATGCCGTTCATTATTTAGTAGAGGCCTGTAAAGAATTTAAAACCCACTTTATAAATATTAGCACTGATTTTGTTTTTGATGGAACAGCGGGACCATACACCGAGGAAGATGTAGCAAATCCATTAAGTGTTTATGCACACTCCAAAATGGAGGGTGAAAAAATAGTGCTGGAAAGTGGTTTACCATGGACGATATTACGCACCATGATTATTTATGGCGTTACTGATGATAAGCAAAGGTCGAACATCGTTTTATGGGCAAAGAAATCATTAGAAGAAGGACAATCCATCAACGTCATCAATGATCAATTTAGAGGACCGACATTAGCAGAAGATTTAGCAGATGCATGTATAGTTGCTGCAATAAATAAAACACAAGGATTATTTCATGTATCGGGGAAAGAAGTAATTTCCATTTTAGAAATTGCAGAGCGCGTTGCGGATTTTTTCGATCTAGATAAAAAATTCATTCAGCCTATTACAACAGCATCGCTTAAGCAAGCCGCACTTCGACCATTAAAAACAGGATTTATTATTGAGAAGGCAGAACGCGAATTAAATTTTCATCCTTGTCGTTTAGAAGATGGATTGAAAGTAATATCAGAGCAGTTACTAAAACGACAAGAGGCTTAGGTCACTTTATTTTGTGCCTGTACTAATTCCTATATTAATTCCAACTTCTATCATGGCGGATGTTTTGTTAAACGTCGATAGCACAGCACCGTATTCTGGAGTTTGAAGTGGACCTTCATATTCAATTCCGATGTCTCTCTTTTTCATAGTATAATAGCGCGTTCCGGCACCTGCATAAAACTCCAGACTCAAATTTCCCATCTTATAATAACCACCATATATAAAAACCAAATTCAATTGGCGCTCCATCTCGTTGAATTGAACGTTTGGATTATAGATTAACTCATTAGTAGGAAGCACACCATCTGCCTTCCAATTATATCTTCTATATTCAAAACGACATCCTATGAAACTCGACATGATAGAGGCTGCCGAGGTAATATTAACCCTTGGCATCAATGAAATATAAGCACCTGTTTTTACAGTTCTAAAATCATAATCGTAAAAAAATTCTTCTAAGTCTTTTCTATTTACACCTTGCCAGTAGGGAGAATCAAAAGTACTCAAGAAATATCCGTTATTATCACCTGAACCTGTTGCTGCTTCAAACAAAATATTTTTTCTGGTTATTCCCAAGCCCAATTCTAAACAAGCAATTGTATTAACATCACCTTGTACATAAAATCCAATTTTACCCGACATTGCATCCAGAAGACCATATTTAAAAGTAGCATTTACTGCCCATGAAGGAACGGCTTTGCTACCCGGAAGAATTGGAGCAACTGCCCCAACTCCGGTTGCCGGGTTGTTTGGAGGTACTTGCCCAAAAGCGCTATATGTTGTAAGAATAAGAATGCAAAAGAAGTTGAATAATTGATTCATAGCTGTTGATTTTACTCATTTCAAATTTTAAAATCACAAGCAAAAATACAAAGGATTTCTTGTAGACTCATCGAATATATTCTGAACAATCGCAATTTATAATTAAAATGACATATAACTGGAATAAAAAAAAGGGGCTCAAGGCCCCTTTTTTAAATTATATCAATCACTAATTACTTCTTATCTTTTTTATCGAAGTCGATTACAATTGGAGAAGCGATACATAATGAGCTGTATGTTCCTACTAAAATACCGATTAACAATGCGAAGATAAATCCACGAATCACATCACCACCAAATATGAAGATGGCGAGTAATACGAAGAAAGTAGCCAACGAAGTATTCATGGTTCTGCTCAACGTAGAATTCAATGCATTATTAATAACTATTTTCTTATCGGTGTTCGGGTGAATTCCTAAATACTCTCGAATCCTATCAAATACCACAACTGTATCCGTCATGGAATAACCCATAACCGTTAACAATGCCGCGATAAAGTCTTGGTTGATTTCAAGCGTGAAAGGAAGAATTCCGTTAAAGATGGAGAAGATGGAAAGAATCAATAATACGTCATGCAACAAGGCTACCGTAGCACCCAAACCATACTGCCATTTTTTGAATCGTATAAGGATGTATAAAAACATCAAAGCACATCCAAAGATAATAGCGAAGAATGCCGACGACTTAATATCATCCGCAACAGTAGGCCCTACTTTTTGAGAATTAATAATTTTTGTCTCTTGGAATTTAGCTTGATCAATACCTGCAAACTGACCTTTCACTCCTTCATATAAAGCTTTCGTTACAGCTGCTTGTGCTTCTGCAGTATTTTCCTCAATCAAATAATCGGTGGTGATCTTGTAGCGATTATCGGTACCGAAAGTTTTTACATCAGGAGCTTCTCCAAAAGGAACAGCCAATGATTCTCGAATGGCTTGTGTAGAAGTAGCATTGTCGAACTGAACAACAAACGTACGACCTCCGTCGAAGTCCACACCGAAATTAAATCCTTTCATACCGATTGAAAAAATTCCGGCAGCGATTACAATTCCTGAGATGATATAATACTTCTTACGATTCTCTACAAATGGAAGATTAATATTTTTATAAGGATCCTTCGTTGCATTTGTCCAGAAAGGAATATCCTTATTCTTATCTAATAAATATTCAAAAATTAAACGGCTAATAAATATAGCAGAGAATAATGAACAAAGGATACCAATAATCAAGGTGGTTGCGAAACCTTGAACAGGTCCACTACCAAAAGAATAAAGGATAATACCTAGTAGCAACGTAGTCACATTGGAGTCGATGATAGAAGAGAAGGCATGCTTGTAACCATCAGAAATTGCCAAACGCAAACCTTTTCCTAAACGCAACTCTTCACGAATCCTTTCAAAAATAAGAATGTTTGCATCCACAGAAAGTGCAATGATTAACACGATACCTGCGATACCAGGAAGCGTGAGAACTGCACCCAAAGAAGCGAGTACACCCATAATAAAAAACATATTAACTACGAGAGTAATATCTGCAACAATACCTGCCTTGCTATAATAGAAGGCCATAAAGAAGAATACGATACACAATGCAACTACAAAGGAAAGTAATCCATTTTGAATAGCTTCCGCTCCTAAAGATGGACCCACTACGGCTTCTTCCACGATACGTGCGGGAGCAGGAAGTTTACCAGCCTTTAAAATATTTGCTAAATCTTTTGCTTCATTAATTTCAAAATTTCCTGTGATGCTTGAACTTCCACCTGCGATTTCGCCTTGAACGTTCGGGAAGCTGTATACATAATCATCAAGTACAATTGCAATTGACTTTCCGACATTTTCACCCGTAAGACGCTTCCAAACTTTAGCGCCATCTGGATTCATTCTCATACTAATTTCAGGCTTACTATTGAATTGACCGAAGTCTTGACGAGCATCTGAAATAGCAGCACCATCTAAGGGTGCTTTTCCATCACGACCTGCACTCTTAATACCAATTAATTCCAGAGATTGAGTTTCAGCTGAACGCGGCTTAACCGTCCATAATAAACGTAGATTTTTTGGCAGTGCTGCTTTAACATCATCGCGTTCTAAAATGCGATTCACTTTAGCGGTATCCTTAATCAAAGAATAACCGATGACACATTGCTTATCTACTATGTTTTTTTCTTCTTGCGTACGTACTTGTCCATCAGAAGGGAATAACACTGCGAACAATGGGTTTTCACGAGCAAATTCTTCAAAAGTTTTACCACCTGCCGTGTCCTTTGCTGCTGTAGAATCTTTACCCATCTTATCAACCAAAGAAACTTTTGTTGTATCCTTAGTTGTAGTTGTATCGATAGGAGTGGCACTAGTTGTTGCACTAGAATCAATAACTGAAGTTGAACTTCCTAACAAAGAATCCTTCTTACTTTTATTCGCCAACATCGTATTCACAGCAACTAATCCGGGAGCTACTTCACCAAAGGTGTAAGTTTCCCAGAATTCTAATTTCGCCGTTCCTTGAAGGAGTTTACGTACACGATCCGGCTCTTTCACTCCTGGTAATTCTACCAAGATTCGTCCAGAACCTAATTGTTGAATATTGGGTTGAGATACACCGAACTTATCGATACGCGTACGAAGGATATTAAATGAACGACTGATGGCTGCATCAGACTCCTCTTTTAATACTTTCAATACTTGCGGATTGGTTGAGTTAAATTTGATCTTATCCTGATTCTCGATATTCGCAAATACCGCGGCAAGGCTGGCATTTGGATCAACTTCAGTAAAAGCTTGTCCGAACAACGTAACAAAATCCTTGTTGCTATTACGTTGTAATTCTGCAGCACGATCAATCGCTTTTTTAAAGGTAGGATCTTCAACATTTTGACCGGCCATAGAACGAACAAGATCCATCACGGATACCTCCAACGTTACGTTCATTCCACCTTTCAAGTCAAGACCAAGATTGATTTCTCTTTCCTTGCACTCAAGGTAGGAGTAGTCCTTAACTCCGATGTTGTAAACACCTTTAGGACCAATCGAATCGAGATATTCTTTCTCTTTTATAGGATCGTTATTCGCATACTCTCTTGCATCAGCCTCCACCCCACGTGTAACCAGGGTAAATGAGAGTTGATAGAGGCAAACCAGAGCCAAAACGATGGCAAATAGTTTAATAGCACCTTTACTTTGCATTGATAGATTATATTAATTTATAGAGCGGGCAAATATAGCTGATGCGTGCATACGAAACAATTTATAAAAGGATTTAAAATAGAGATTGCATTGACACATCTCATTAAATATCAAATTTTTATACGACACCTATTAAAAGTAATTGGCAAATGTGTTCGAAATCATTCAATCTACAAGCATTTACAGACTTGAGGAACCTCAATAGTTATGTTTAGGCAAAGGCAAAATTAACTTGAATGCTGAGCTTTTCAAATCCTTTCAGAATTTGCCATATTTCTGATTTTATTATGAAATAGAAAGTTGTTTGAACATGATATTTCTAATAATAAAATGAGAAAGTTTGTTAATCAATCAATTAACATTATGGATGGTACCCAATAAAAAGAATTCAGCTAGATAAGAATTACCTTCGCAGTTGTGGCTGATAGAATAATTATAAGTGTAACCTCTGATTTAGTAACTGACCAAAGGGTTCAACGAGCCGCAGGTACTTTAAAAGAGGCAGGATATCAAGTGATGCTGGTTGGACGCGTTCTTTCGGATTCAATTGAAATGAAAGGAAAGCGGTTTAGAATAACACGATTCAAACTATGGGTCAACAAAGGACCTTTTTTCTATCTAAATTACAATTTACGATTATTTTGGTACCTCTTGTGGAACCAAGCCGACATCCTTCTCAGTAATGATTTAGATACGTTGCCAGCTAATTTTTTAGTTTCAAAAATCAAAGGAATACCACTTGTTTACGATAGTCACGAGTATTTTACAGGTGTCCCGGAACTCAGCCAACGTCCAAAAGTTAAAGCAATATGGAAAAGAATAGAATCGTTTATAGTTCCTAAAATCCAATATGCCTACACGGTAAATTCGAGCATTGCTCAATTGTATGAAGACGAATACAAAATAAAATTCAACGTAATTCGAAATATGCCCGAGGTGAAATTTCAAATTCGAACCGACCTTGACATTATCAAAAGAGAATTGCGATTACCGAGTGATAAGGCCACTATCATTTTACAAGGAGCAGGAATAAATATTCAGCGAGGGGCAGAAGAAGCTGTGCAGGCAATGCAATATGTTGAAAATGCCATTTTGCTTATCATTGGAAGTGGAGATGTAATTCCTGCATTAAAATTAATGGTTGTAGAATTGCGTCTAAATGAAAAAGTAAAGTTCGAACCAAAAAAATCTCCATCTGAACTCTTCCTTTATACACTTTGTGCGGATTTAGGATTAAGTCTAGACAAAAACACAAATCTTAATTATAGATTTAGTCTACCCAACAAAATCTTTGATTACATACAGGCGGGTGTACCCATCTTAGCCAGTGATTTGCCTGAAGTGAAGAAAATAATTGAAGGATACAACATCGGTTGTATAAGTCCAGACCACAATATAAAAAACCTTGCTACTTTGATGAACAAAATGATTGATAATAAAGAGATGCGTCTTACATGGCAAGAGAATTTAAAAGCAGCTTCACAAGAATTGAACTGGGATCATGAAAAAAGTAAACTACTAAGTATTTTTTCTTCCATTGATAAATAAACAACTTCATATCATTTCATTTGATGTTCCGTTACCAGCAGATTACGGGGGCGCGATTGATGTTTTCAATAAAATCAGACATTTACATCGACTCGGAATAGAAATCGTCTTACATTGCTTTACCTATGGCAGAAAAGAAAATAAAGATTTAACTAATTTTTGCAAAGAGGTACATTATTACCCACGATACACTTCTCTAAAAAAAATATTTAGTCTTGACCCTTTCATTGTAACTACTCGAACTCACCCCGAATTACTTCAACGATTACTAGCTGACCAACATCCTATTTTATTTGAGGGGCTACATACTGCACATTTACTTTCCCATGCTTTTTTAAAAGATCGAGTAAAAGTTGTGCGTGCTCATAATATCGAACATGAATATTATGGCTATCTATACAAAGCAGAAAAAAGCTTTTTGAAAAAAATGTTTTTTCTTTCTGAATCTATAAAACTAAAATACTACGAAAAGAAATTAAAAAACGCTCAGCACATTGGTGCCATTTCTTCTACGGATAAAAAATATTTTCAGAAATGGGGGAACTCTTTCCTTCTTCCTCCTTTTCATCACCATGACGAAATAAAATCGAACATTGGCAATGGTAACTACAGTTTATATCATGGGAACTTGGGGGTTGCTGAAAATGAAAAAGCGGCAATCTGGTTAGTTGAAAATATCTCTACGCTTCTAAATCATCCATTGATTATTGCTGGGAGTGGATGCGGCACACTACTCCGGAAGAAGATTAATCAATCCTCAAAAATTACGCTTGTTGAAAATCCATCAGATGAAGAAATGCAAAGGTTGATTTCTGAAGCGCATGTCCACTTACTCCCCAGTTTTCAAGAGAGTGGTGTAAAACTCAAATTGCTACATGCGTTATACTCTGGTCGATTTGTTTTAGCCAATTCCATGATGCTAAGCGGAACTTCATTAGAAAACGCGTGCACTATGGCAAATGACATTTCTAATTTTGCACAGAAAGCGAATTCACTATTTGCTTTACCATTTACCAATGAGGAAATTGAAAAACGCAAAATAATACTTTCAGAAAATTACGATAATATGTCCAATGCTAAAATGCTTTTGGATCAGATTTACAACCAATAAATATTAATTTACGAATGCGGACCTAAAACTCCTGCATCTACTTTTACAACTCTAGAAGGAAATTTTTCCATCAAGCCATAGTTATGTGTTACCATCACCACGGCTCTACTGTTTCTACTGATATCAAAAAGCAAATTCATGATTTCATTACTGGTTTCTGGATCGAGATTTCCGGTAGGTTCATCGGCTAAAATTAAATCGGGGTCATTTAGAAGTGCGCGTGCAATAACCAATCGTTGTTGTTCGCCGCCCGATAATTCATACGGCATTTTAAATCCTTTTGTACTTAGTCCTACTTTTCCTAAAACATCGCTTACCCTTTCTTCCATTTTTTTCTTGTCGTCCCATCCTATTGCTTTTAAATAAAACATCAGATTTTCTTTTGCTGTGCGATCTGTTAAAAGTTGAAAGTCCTGAAAGATAATGCCAAGCTTCCTTCTTAATTTAGGAATGTCACTCATCTTCAAATTATGCAATTCAAATCCGGCCACATAACCTTCCCCTTGGGGCATGGGCAATTCTCCATAAAGCAGACTCATAATTGAACTTTTTCCTGTTCCCGTTTTCCCTATGAGGTAAACAAACTCGCCACGCTTAACATTTAAATTCACATTGTTCAACAAAAGATTTTTCTTGTGAAACACATTTACATTTTTAAGATCAATAATAGTATCTGACATTTTTTTATCTTCTGGTTATATAGATGAACTTACAAATTCCATTCAGTAACTTTTCCGAAAGGAATAATTCTCAAGAATTCAAGCATGCGAGCTTCTTCTGCTTGCAAGCCTATCTTAGCCAAAGCTTTTTCTGGTCGATCCAATCGAAAATAAGCCAGAAGCGTGAATTGTTCATCTCTCAATTGAACATAATCAGGAATTTTAGCTTTGCCTTGAATTTTTAATAGGTAATACTTCGACATGATTCTTACTTGCAAACTTATTGGAAAAAAAATTGAATTCTCTTGAAGAAATTACTAGAATCATTAAATTATTCAACAGGCAACATTAAAGAACTTAGAACATAAAAAAAGAGGCTTACCATAATGGGAAGCCTCTTTTCATTTATTTTTTTTGCAGCTTAACGCTTACTTGTTTTCTTTCCACCTAATCCAATGGGGCTACCTACACGTGCCATGGCACAACGGAAACCTAACCAATCAGTAGATTGTTCTTGATCCAAAAAGCGACGAGAACCAGGAGTCAAATAGTAGGCGCGATCTTTCCATGATCCACCTTTTATAACACGAGCTTTGTCATCTACTAAAGTTGCACTACCGCTATTATACGTCGCATAATCAGGCTCATCACCATCAATATAGTTGATATTGTCTGCTTTTTGGTAATTTCTACGTGTAGAAGCTTCTTGTTCGGTTACATCACGTTTCATGATTCGGCCCAATGTGTCTTTTTCCGCGATTGAACCTTCTTCATCGGTTACTTGCGTATCGTAAACGTTTCCACGGAAAGAACGGAAATCGGTTTTATCTTCATGAGATAAAGGACGAAACACATCCATCACCCACTCTGCAACGTTACCACCCATATTATATAAACCATAATCATTTGGTGAGTAAGAATAAACGGGTGCTGTGATATCGGCATTATCATTCAACTTACCGGATACTCCCATATTATCACCTCGACCACGCTTAAAGTTCGCTAACATTTCACCTTGCCATTTATCTTCAGAATTACGAACACCGTGTCCGCTCCAAGGATAAAGTTTACGCTCATTTACGTTTTCAAAAACAGTATTTCCAATTAAAGCTAAGGATGCAAACTCCCACTCAGCTTCCGTTGGAAGGCGATATCTCGGTAAAAGAATACCATCTTCCATTCTTACTTTACGAGTATCGATATTTGGATTCAAATCTTCCAATGGGCTTTTTACAAGGCCTTCATATTGACCTGCGAAATAAGCATCCGTATTAAAGTTGTCTTCATTCACCTGAGCAGGATTTACACGAAGGATTCCTTCACGAATTAAAATTTGCTCATTCACACGATCGGTACGCCAAGCGCAAAAGTCGTTACACTGTAACCAGTTTACACCTACAACAGGATAATCTTGAAAGGCAGGATGACGAAGGTATAATTCTACATAAGGTTCATTAAAAGCTAAACGATCACGCCAAACGAGTGTATCGGGTAAAGCTTTGCGTTGAACTTCTGGATAGTCAGTTGCGAATACGCGTCCTAACCAATAAAGGTATTCTAACCAATACGTATTAGAAACCTCTGTTTCATCTAAATAATAAGAAGAAACCGTTACTCGACGAGGCATGTTATCCCAATCTTGAATTACATCTTGTTCGGTACGACCCATGACAAAGGTTCCCCCTTCAATGAGTACTAATCCTGGTCCGGTTTCTTGCTCTAAATAAGGTACGACTTCAAAACCACCATTACGCTCATCATTATAACTCCATCCTGTTGAGCCGGATTTGTCGTAGTTATTACAAGCTGAAAAAAACAACGTCGCAAGTCCAAGGAGGGGAAGCAATTGATTCTTAATCTTCATGTGTCTTTTATGTTTGGGATGACAAATATGCGAAATAACTAAAAACTAGGGCAACTTATTGCTCGGAATCTCTTCTTCTTTGGTCGGCATTCGAACTGAAACCCAACACTTAGTTCATGCGAACCACCGGTTGCATTACTTAAGGCTGAGACAGTTACGTCATAGCTATACCCAAATTTAAAGACTCCTTTTTGCAATCCAATTAATGCAATAAAACTGTCGCTCGACAAGAAATTTTTGTTGCCGAAATTACCACGGTACCATAATCCACCTACTATTGGAGAATGTAAGATATACATACCGATATTAATTTGATTGAATGATCCTTGTTGTTGATACAGTACATTAGGAGAAATAAAAGTTCCTTCATCGCGATTTACTCTGCCACGTGAACCACGTCCATAAGAATCACCAACAGGTAACATCGCACCAAAGTGGGCAGTGTATTTACGAGGCAATTTTGAAGTTCCTTTTACTATAAAAGCTTCATCAGGCTCTGTCAAATGATTTACTGCGAATCCACCATAAACTGTGTTAGTATAAGCTAATACACCTCCACTAAAATCCATGTAATTCCTGGTTTCTGTTGGACGAACTTCTTGAGTATTATAAACGAAACCGTAACGCGGATCGATCATATCACCAAAGGTTAACTTACTGAAGTCGAGACGTTTTTGAACATAAGTGGCTTGAAGACCAAATCGCATTGAAAACTTACGATTTACATTAAGCTGGTAAGCGTACATTCCAGTAATGTTATTCGTAACAAACACACCTTCACCCGCTTTATCATTCAAGAACATTAAACCGATACCACCATTTATTCCTTCAAAATGCTGATCATAGCTCGCACTTGAAGTAATATACGTTTCTTTTAGGGCTGGCCATTGATTTCTATAGTTGATACTAACTCGCGGACAACGAGTTGAACCCGCAAAAGCAGGATTCAAATAAAGTGGGTTCGCATAGAACTGAGTGAATTGAGGATCCTGTGCATCAGCCGATAGGCAGGTTGCAAACATGATACACAAGAGGACGCGTTTAAACATATTCAAATCTTTTACGAATATTTATACGAAGAAATCTATTTTTGTTTCGATTTCAACGCATGAGTTCTGCAATAATTGTTTTTGGTGTCCGTTCCTAATGGGCCACATACCAAACACCAAAGATGCAAAATCCGTTGTTAGATACAGCACAAATTTAATTTTTTTAAGAATATTAAATGATCAAAGACAAACATTCCTTACTAAGTAAGGCGGAAAAGTTTAATCTCAGGTTCTTCAACGAAAGAATTAAATGCATCGTGGCTACTATTTTAGTAGGAATTCTACCCTTGGAATCCTACAGTCAAAAAGTAGAAACAACGACAATTACCTGGTCAGAAGTGCAAACTATACAAGAAGGTGAATACCGATTAGGATTTACTGGCGCACATTATTTGCTGGAGGAAAGTAAACTTCCTTTTTATCATAAACAATTAGAAGGCAATATTTTAAAGGTTGATATAATCGATGCCTCCTATGCATCTTTGAGCGCATTAGAAAGCACTTTAGCGAAAGAAATTACAGGGAACGCCCCTAAAATTTCAATCATAGAGGCCACCGAAAAAAAGCAAAGCAAGAGCCTTATATACATCCTTCCTTTTCGAAAAAACACAAGTTCAGGAAAGATAGAAAAGCTGATTTCCTTCCGATTAAACATTACAAAAGGTCCATCAGAAACAGAAAAAAAGGGTCTTTCAACTGCATCTTTTGCTACAAATTCGGTTTTATCGAACGGAGATTGGTACCGGATTGCAGTTTTGAACGATGGAATTTACAAAGTAGACTACCAACAATTGAATAATATGGGGATCGACGTTTCTGGAGTTACCCTTTCCAATATTCGATTATATGGAAATGGTGGCGGGATGTTGCCTCAACTGAATAGTGCACCTAGATTAGATGACTTACAGGAATGTGCTATTGAAATGATCGATCAAAACCAAGATGGCATATTCAATGGATTGGATTATTTTCTTTTTTATGGTCAAGGGCCTGATCGATGGAGTTATAACACTACAGAAAAACAGTATGTACATGCCAAGAATTATTATAGTGACACAACGTATTATTTCATCACTATTGACAACTCGAATCCTGGAAAGCGAATTCAAAATCAATCCAATTTAGCAAGTACCGGAAACGAAGTGAATGTTAGTAGTTTTACCGAAGTGGCTTTCTATGAAAATGATTTGAAAAATTTTACCAAGTCAGGAAAAGAATGGTATGGCGAAACATTTGATTTAGTATTAAGCCAAGGCTTTAGTTTTAATTTTCCTAACCTAATTCCGGGTCCTGCAAAACTAAAGTCAAGTGTAATTTCCAGAACAGCTACTTCCTTTTTTGCTACAAGTAGTTTTAATGTAAACTATAACAACACTACTATTCTTTCGCATAATATAATAAATGTAGGCACTAGTTATACTGATGATTTTGCACGTGCCGCTGTACAAAATTCCAACTTTGTGGCTACAGGTTCAACCCTAAATTTAGATTACAATTATTTACCTTACAATGCTACCTCAACAGGGTGGCTTGACTTTATTGCTTTAAATGTTACGAGAGGTTTAATCTTTTCAGGTAATGGAGTTATTTTTAGAGATCGAGACACGAATAATGTTGGTTTGAATCGGAAATACACTATTAATAATACTTCACCAGGTTTAAAAGTTTGGAGTTTAAAAAATCATAACGACGTCAAAAATCAGCAGTACACTTTCACAGGAAGTCAAATTGAATTCATTCAATCCATCTCCCCAACTGAAAGTGTTGAATATATTATTTTCAATAACAGTGAAGCTAAATACCCTGTAAATGCTACTAAGATTTCCAATCAAAATTTACATGGATTACCACAAGCTGATTACTTAATTATTACGCATCCCAACTTCCTAAGTGAAGCGGAACGCATCGCAAAATTTCATACTGATTATGATAACTTAAGCAGCGCAGTTGTTACCACACAACAGATCTACAATGAATTTTCAAGTGGCGCACAAGACGTCAGTGCATTGCGCGATTTCATTCGTATGTTTTATGAAAGAGCTACTACATCTACAGAACTACCTCGCTATGTTTTATTGATGGGAGATGGTTCATTTGATCCAAAATACAGAATAAGCAACAATACAAATTATCTACCTTGCTATCAAAGTGAAAATTCCATTTCTCAATTGGCTTCCTACACGTCAGATGATTTTTATGCGATGCTCGATCCGAACGAAGGTCAGTTAATCGGATCGGAATTGGCGGATGTTGGTGTAGGAAGATTACCCGTTCGTACGTTGGAAGAAGCGAAAGACATGGTCAATAAAGTAATTACTTACTCGACTCCAGGTTTAACGAATGATCAAAATTTATGTGCAGGATCAAATAGTAGTCGACTAGGAGATTGGAGAAATGTTTTATGTTTTATTGCAGACGATCAAGATCGTAATTTGCATCAACGACAAAGCGAGCGCATTACAGCTATTGTTCAACAAAACAAACCTGTATATAATGTAGATAAAATATATTCAGATTCTTATCAGCAAATTTCTACTCCTGGAGGACAACGTTATCCGGAAGTGAATGATGCTATTACAAAACGTGTTGAAAAAGGTGCTTTACTAATGAATTACACAGGTCATGGTGGTGAGTTGGGATGGGCTTCAGAAACCATTTTGAACAATGATATGATTAACAAATGGCAAAACGTAAATAACATGCCTGCGTTCATCACCGCCACTTGTGAGTTTAGTCGATACGATGATCCACTGCGAACATCAGCGGGTGAATTTGTATTACTCAATTCCACTGGTGGAGGAATTTGTTTATTCACAACGGTTCGGTTAGCATTTGCCATCGACAACGAACTCATCAACTCCGATATGATGGTTCACTTCTTTCAGCCCATCAATGGAGAGATGCCACGAGTAGGCGATATCATTCGACTCTCAAAAAGAGATAATCCATCGAACCGAAACGTTACCTTACTAGGCGACCCAGCCTTACGATTAGCTTATCCAAAACATTTAATCACCACCGAATCCATTACTGAATCTTCTACTGGAATTGCAGCGGACACCATTTCAGCACTTAGTAAAATTACAGTGCAAGGAAAAGTTACTGATGTTTCAGGAAATGTATTGACTGGTTTTAATGGAGTTGTTTACCCAACCATATACGATAAATCCGGTAAAATTTATAACCAAGTAAATGATTTTGCAGGTGCTGATATTAGTTTGCCTGATAGTTTCAATTTAAGAAAAAATATACTTTATAAAGGCAAAGCAAGTGTAGTAAATGGTGTTTTCACTTGTTCATTTATTGTTCCTAAAGACATCTCCATTCAATATGGAAAGGGTAGATTGAGTTACTATGCTAATAGTGGTGCAGAAGATGCACATGGATTTAACGAGAATTTTTATATTGGAGGAATATCAAGCAATGCACTCAATGATAATGATGGTCCACAAATTAAATTATATATGAATGACGAGAATTTTATTTTCGGAAGCATTACCAATGCTTCACCTAACGTATACGCCATTCTTTTTGACTCCAGTGGAATCAATACGGTTGGAAATGGTATAGGTCATGACATCACCGCTCAAATTGATGGTAAGCCGCAACAGTTATTTGTTCTCAACGATTATTATGAGTCTGATTTAGACTCCTACCAAAAAGGAAAAGTATTATTCCCATTGAGTACATTATCCGAAGGGGTACATAGTGTGGTTTTCAAAGCATGGGACATCAACAATAATTCATCTGAATCCACCACTGAATTTGTAGTGAGCTCTTCAGCTGGATTGGCTTTGGACCATGTACTCAATTACCCAAATCCATTTACCACCTACACGCAATTCATGTTCGAACATAACCGACCATGCACGGGTATGGCCATTCAAGTACATATCTATACGGTGAGTGGTAAACTTGTAAAAACCATAGATGCTTATCAAGTTTGCGAAGGGTTTAGAAATACGGCTATTTCGTGGGATGGAAAGGACGATTTTGGCGATCAATTGGCCAAAGGAGTTTATGTGTATCGCTTGGTTATCAGAACAGCTGAAGGTGAAACCGCACAAAAAACAGAAAAATTAGTTTTACTTAGATAGCCCTTGTAACGAAACAAATACACTATCTTTTCGTTATATTTGCCATCGTTCCTTATGAACTCTGGCTGTAATCCATTGAATCTTAAAGAAGAAAAAAAATAGCAATGAATAAATTTCTTAAAAAATCTAGCTTCATACCAGTATTTTTACTGATATCAGCATTGAATGCATCTGGTCAAAACACTAATTTATTAGGTCAGATCAACACCATTACAACGGCTGTACCTTTTTTATTAATTTCTCCAGATGCTCGTGCCGGTGGCATGGGTGATTTGGGAGTATCTTCTTCTGCTGATGTAAATAGCATCCATTGGAATCCTGCTAAACTTGCTTTTGCAGAAAATAAAATGGCATTTGGTGTTAGTTATACACCATGGCTTAGAAATTTAGTGAACGATATGTTCATCGCCTATCTATCTGGTTATACAAAGTTGAAAGGTGAACAAGCCATTGGAGCTTCACTCCGCTACTTCTCCTTAGGAAATATTACGTTTACAGATAATAATGGTAACACCATTCGTGATTTTAAACCCAATGAATTTGCATTAGACGTTGCCTACTCTCGAAAACTAAGTGAATTTTTCTCAGGAGGTATTGCTTTACGTTATGTTCATTCCAACTTAACCGGAGGAACACAAGTGGAAGGTCAAGATTCAAAAGCGGGTAATACCGTGGCTGCTGACGTTTCTGTTTTCTTCCAAAAAGAAATTGAAGTGGGTGGAAAAGATGCGATTTTTACAAGCGGTGTAAACATCTCTAATATTGGCGCAAAGATTTCATATACGGAATCAGGTGTAAAAAACTTTATTCCTACCAATCTTCGTTTAGGTCCAGGGTTAAGACTAAAACTTAATGAATACAATGACCTTGCATTCATGTTAGATTTCAACAAATTATTAGTTCCTACTCCGCCCATCTATACACAAGATACTGCCAACAGTGCAGAAAATATTATTCAATACGGACAAGATCCAGATGTAAGTGTTGCACAAGGAATCTTCCAATCATTTAATGATGCTCCTGACGGTGGCAAAGAAGAGTTAAGAGAGGTGAATATTGCATTTGGGATGGAATACTGGTACGACAAACAATTTGCTTTCCGTGCAGGATATTTTAATGAGAGCAAGTTCAAAGGCAATAGAAAATACTTCACGTTAGGCGCTGGTTTACGTTACAATGTATTTGGAATCGACTTGGCTTATTTGATCCCAACCGATCAAAGAAATCCACTTGAAAATACCTTGCACTTTACTCTTACTTTTGATTTCAATGGTGATAAGTCCACCAAAGAAGAAAGTGGAGAATAATTTCTCAGTACAACGGACGTTATGAAAATTAAAGTTGGATTCGGATTTGATGTCCACCAGCTGCAAGAAGGTCGCGACTTTTTTATTGGTGGCGTAAAAATTCCACATTCAAAAGGTGCCTTGGGTCATTCGGATGCTGATGCCTTGATACATGCTATTTGCGATGCACTTTTAGGTGCGGCAGGATTAAAAGATATTGGTTTTTATTTCCCCGACACTTCCGCTGAATTCAAAGGCATCGACAGTAAAATTTTATTGAAACGAGTAGTCGATTTAATTTCAGAGAAAGGATATATCATCAGCAACGTGGATGTTTCTCTCGTTTTAGAAAAACCAAAAATCAACGCTTACATTGATGAAATGATTAACACCTTAGCTCCAATTTTAAAGGTGGAGTTGGACGATATCAGCATCAAAGCTACTACCAACGAGAAGATGGGTTACGTGGGCAGAGAGGAAGGGATAGCGGCGTATGCGGTTTGTTTGATAAGTAAGATTTAACTTCGGGAGAGATTTTTGGTTACGAATTACGAATCAATACGAATTTACGAATTACGAATACGCGGATACGCTAATACACGAATTGTATACAGAATGATTTTGCTTCGCAGTTCTACACTGACGCGAAAGTGCGAAAAGCACGAAAATGCGAAAATTGTTTAATGACTAAAATTTTGCTTCGCAGTTCTACTTTGGTTACGAATTACGAATCGATACGAATGTACGAATTTACGAATTCGCTAAACCGCTGTTTACCGCTGCGTACGCTGCTTAACGTTGCTGACGCTGCGTTTAAAAGAAGTTATTAATAAAACGAAAAACTCTAACTCACACGACTTAAGTTCGCATCGGCTTCTTCTAAAAGACTAAGTTGTTCGACGAGGAGTTGGTTTTGAGGGAGAATAAGTTTTTCATCTTTATTCAGAATATCCGTTGCAGCATGTCTTGCAAGTTCGAGGATGCGTTGATCTTTGGCGAGGTTGGCAATTTGTAGATTCACGATTCCACTTTGTTGCTTTCCTGCTAAATCACCCGGACCACGTAATTCTAAATCAACCTCTGCGATTTTAAATCCATCGTTAGTTTCCACCATGGTGCGCATTCGCAATCGCGCGTCGTTGCCCAATTTCTCACCGGTAATCAACACGCAAAAACTTTGCTCGGCACCACGCCCTAC
>CAIXTT010000181.1 GCA_903922455.1 uncultured Bacteroidota bacterium
ATTTCACACTATTCAATTTTAATCACGCCAAAGGTAAGGAAACAGGAGGAAGGAAAGGACAACGATAATACTATTCAGAGCAATTAATAAATAAAAATTGGGTTGATTTATTGCCCACTCTACACCCTGAATTGCATTCCCCGAAAATTTTATGATGGTTATGAGTAATGGAAACAATAAAGGAAATCCTAAGATGGCAACTAATGCCACTTGATTATGCGCCTTCGACACAATTCCAGAAACTAAAGTCAAAACAGCCGACAATCCGAAACTTCCGAGGATAAGTCCTAAAGCAAATTGACCCCAATCATGAATAGAAAGACTAAAAAAGAGCGAAAAGGCGCTCAGATTGATGAAACCGAGTACAGAAAGCAATATAATATTATAGGTGGTTTTTGCTAAGATGACAACAGCAGGATTCAGAAATGTGTAATGGAAAAGTTGAAGTCCTCTACTTTCTTGTATAAAACTTCGTGCGATAGCATTGGTCGCTGCAAAAAGCATGATAATCCAAAACAATGCATTCCAGGTTATGGGATCTAAGGATTGACGATAGCTAATGTATGCAATGAAAATTGTTGCTAAAGAATAAACTAAAAGACTAGTAAGCGCATGATGATTTTTGAATTCCAAACGAACCTCATGGCTAACCAATTTGAAATATTGATGGAGTGCTGTATTCATCGCTGCAAAATTCGACAATTTTTAATCGTTATCAGCTTGAAATGCTATTTTTGGTGATTGATTTAATAAGATTTTATGAAAGTAGACATATTGGCCATAGGAGCCCATCCAGATGACGTTGAATTAGGAGCAGGAGGGACAGTATGCAAGGAAATCGCTGCAGGAAGGAAAGTAGGAGTAATTGATCTAACTCGAGGAGAACTTGGTACTCGTGGATCTGCCGACCTACGCGATCAAGAGGCTGCCGAGAGTGCTTCTTTGATGGGTTTAGAATTCAGAATGAATATGGGATTTAAAGATGGTTTCTTTGAAAACGATGAAATTCATCAATTAGCACTTGTTCAGCAGATTCGTCGTTTCCAACCTGAGATTATAATCTGCAATGCGATAAAAGACCGACACCCCGACCATGGTAAAGGCAGTAAATTGGTTTCAAACGCATGCTTCCTGAGCGGTTTAACGAAAGTGGAATCGATAATGAATGGACAACAGCAAACTGTATGGCGACCTAAGTGGGTATATCATTATATTCAAGATCGATACATAAACCCTGATTTTGTCGTTGATATAAGTGATTTTATGGAAATAAAAATGAAATCGATAATGGCATTTAAAAGTCAGTTTTTTGATCCTGCTTCTTCAGAACCTGCAACGGCTATTTCTTCAAAAGATTTTTTAGAATTCTTATATGGCAGGGCCATTGAAATGGGAAGACAATCGGGATTTTTATATGCAGAAGGATTTACGGTAGAAAGAACTGCTGGAGTAGATTCTTTATTTAATCTAAAATAGAATTCTATAATTGATCAACTGAAAAAGTTTGGACAATAAAAAAAGCCTAGGGTTGAAACCCTAGGCTTTTTTTATTCTTAACTTAGGGTTTAAACCCTAAGTTAAGATAATTACTTAACGATCATTGTACGTGTAGC
>CAIXTT010000182.1 GCA_903922455.1 uncultured Bacteroidota bacterium
AACGCGAATAAACTCTCCCGTTTCTAATACGCGCAATAAACGCACTTGTGTCATGAGGGGTAATTCAGCTACTTCATCTAAAAAAATAGTGCCGCCATTTACTACTTCAAAATATCCTTTGCGTGCTTCATGTGCTCCTGTGAAAGAGCCTTTTTCGTGACCAAATAATTCAGAATCGATGGTTCCTTCTGGAATAGCACCGCAGTTCACCGAAATATTAGGTCCGTGTTTTCGGCTGCTGAGGAAGTGAATGATCTGATGAAAAATTTCTTTACCCGTTCCGCTTTCTCCAGAAATTAAAACCGAAAGATCGGTAGGTGCTACTTGTCGTGCAATATCGATGGCATGATCTAACAGCGGTGAGTTACCGATAATTCCAAATCTATTTTTTAGTTCTTGTAGTTTCATACCGTAAATTGAAAATTAGTTTTCGGATATTTTTTTACGACTTCTCCAATCAGTGTGGCTACCGTTACTCGGGTGATAAGCACATCGGCACAATCACCGGGCTTCAAATCGCCGCATGGAAATACGACTACCGTGCCTTGTGTGTTTCTTCCAGAATACATTTCCTTCGACTTCTTAGAAAATCCTTCGATCAGTACTTTGTATGTTTTTCCTATTGCATCCGCCGAGCGGTTTGCAGATAATACCTGTTGTAAATCGACAATCTCCTGCAATCTTCTTCCTTTCACTTCTTCTGGAATATCGTCAACATATTTTTTTGCTGCAGCTGTTCCCGGACGCTCAGAGTATTTGAACATAAAGGAGAAGTGATAACCGGCCCATTTCATTAAGCTGATGGTTTCTTGATGTTCTTCTTCCGTCTCTCCACAAAATCCGCTGATGATATCGGTACTGATACCACAGTTGGGAATAATTCTACGAATCGCTTCAATGCGATCAATGTATTGTTCACGCGTATAGCCGCGATTCATTCTTTCCAACATGCTACTGCTTCCGGCTTGAACAGGAAGGTGTACATACTTGCAAATATTTTCGTGTTTAGCAATGGAATGCAACACCGCATCCGTCATGTCACGCGGATTACTGGTTGAAAAACGAACGAGCAAGTCTGGATGAACTCCCGCAACTAACTCTAATAAATCGGCGAAAGTGGTAAAACGTTTTTGTTCTTCAGATGGTAATAGATGATTGAGTGCTGCATGCACAACGGTTTCCTCCAAATCTTTCTTTTGTCCGCCGCCCCAATAGAGGTAAGAATCGACATTTTGTCCGAGTAAAGTTACTTCGCGGTATCCATCTCCAAAAAGCTTTTTACATTCTGCTATTATACTTTCTGGATCACGTGAGCGCTCGCGTCCACGGGTAAAGGGCACCACACAAAACGAGCACATATTATCACAACCGCGCATGATGGAAACATAGGCGATAATACCATTTGTTCCTAAACGTACGGGACTAATATCGGCATACGTTTCTTCGCGGCTTAGCAATACATTCACTGCTTTTTGTCCGCCTTCCACTTGCTCAATTAAATTCGGTAAATCGCGATAAGCGTCTGGACCTGCAACAATATCGACCAACAACTCTTCCTCTAAAAATTTCGATTTTAATCGTTCTGCCATGCAGCCGAGAACACCCACTATTAAGGAAGGATTTTGTTTTTTTAATTTCTTAAAATCTTGTAATCGCGTACGCACACGCGTTTCTGCTTGATCACGAATAGCGCATGTGTTAATGAAAATAACATCAGCGGTTTTATAATCTTTTGTAGTTTCAAATCCGTTGCCGGTTAAGATAGACGCTACTATTTCGCTGTCCGAAAAATTCATGGCGCAACCATAACTTTCCAAAAATAGTTTCTTGCCATTCAGGGGTGCTGCTACTTCCAGCATCAGGGCTTCCCCTTGGCGCTTTTCATCAATCACCTTATTTCCTTCGTGCAACATGTTGTTTTTATGGACTGCAAAGATACATAAAATAGCACTCTACTGACAAGATGTCAGACTAAAAATTAAAGAAAAAATCAGGAAATAATGCCTTTATAACTAATAAATTAGGCTTTTCTACCACAATGAGGATTTTCATGAAACCAGTAAAATTTCAAAATTAATAAGGTTGATATTCATTAATACATTAAACTTAATATCCGTGGCCGGTGAAATTTCTCGGACATTTCTCGGACATATTGCTTAATTAACGGACATTTATAGGTAAAGATATTTTGTAGATTTTTTTTCTCCTTGCTTTTTCAGAAGCGATTTCTCCAATAATTCGATTAAATCCCTTTCCAATATGTTTATACATTCCGACTACTGTTTTACTTGGAGGTGTCAAAAAGTTCAGTCAACTGACTTTGGTTCATCCAAACGGACCCCTCTTTCGCAAAAAGGGATACTGATGCCTTCCCATCAGGCGTGTTATAAATGATGATGTTTTTCTCTTCCATGGTAGGTTCTAAAATTAGAAAAGTTTTCGACTCCGCTCAAGGCAAGCATTTTCGCCCTTTCGCATTTTCGTGCTTTTCGCATTTTCGCGTCGGTGTAGAACTGCGAAGTAAAATTTAAGTTAATCCATTAAGTTTTTTCAAACAGTTCAAAGCATAATATTGCCATTTTCCCATTTTG
>CAIXTT010000183.1 GCA_903922455.1 uncultured Bacteroidota bacterium
ACAAAGAAAGTTGTGAAGCTTTGTAATAATCAAAAGTTAATGACGGAATATTTCCATCCAAATCATGGCAATGAATCTGCGGCCCTTGTCCTCCTTTTTTGATATGAAACAACAGCTCCCTGCATTCCCCTTTCCAGGAAAGCACATCTACACGAAATGTTTCGGGCAATTGCCGAATGCCTTCACTGATGTCGAGCATAGGAGCCAATTTAATAATAACATGTGCACCGTTTTGCAATAATTTTTCTTTTAACTCAATCACATTAGGTTGTAACTCTTCAATACGAAAAATCTTTTTTCCACTGACACTTCGTCGCGAAGGATCAATGAAAATAAGTTCCGCATCATCCGTGATGCCTTGATCCACTAACGTTTGCGCATTACCGCAAATAACTTCAATATTGTTTTTTTGGAAAGAAAGGAAATTTAATTTTGCCGCCGCACATCTTTTTACATCCGGTTCGCAATACAATACTTCTTTAGCAACAGTCGAAAAAGCCAAACTGTCGATCCCTAATCCACCAGTCAAATCCACCACTGTTTTTTGTTCTGCAAACTGTGATTTAAATTTTGCAGTAACTTCCGAAGAGCACTGTTCCAAAATCAATCCATCGGGATAAATAACATCCAAATTGGCATACCATGACGGAAGCTTTTGTTTGGCAATTTGTCGACCTTTTAGCTGATTTAGAAGTTCGGAAAGTGGAAGGTCTGTTTTCTGACGGTAATGGAGAGCGATTTCAGCCACCGAATCCAGCTCATGCTGCAAGATCCAGTCTTTCCAATTCTTAGGATTAAATGAATTTTCATCTCCCACGCCGCAAAGAAAGCGCGAATTATGAAGGAAGAGCCATCCATTTTATGGATATTTGTGAAATCTTTTAAAGGGAAACCATAAAGTGCAATCATGAAAAAATTAGGCAGTTATTTCTTTCAGGGGTTATTATTCATAGTGCCTTCTGCAGTAACAATATACGTATTGATTCAAGCGGTGGTTTGGATGGATAATTTACTTCCTATCCATTTCCCCGGCATTGTCGATTTACGATTACCCGGTGTAGGTATTCTTATCATATTGGCTGTCATTACGTTGATGGGATATGTGGGAACACGCTTTGTACGTAATCCCTTCTTTATCATGTTTGAAGGGATTTTGGAAAGAACTCCTTTATTGAAGGTGATATACTCGTCAGTAAAGGATTTGATCGAAGCTTTCGTAGGAGAGAAAAAACGATTTAACCAACCCGTTTTAGTAACCGTAAATCAAAATCCAGTTGTTCAACGCATCGGATTTATCACTGAAAATGATCTTTCGCAATTAGGTTTAGGTGTAGAAAAAATGGCGGTCTACTTGCCGTTTTCATATGGATTTAATGGTCAGCTGGTCATAGTGGAAGCCTCTCATGTACAAAATATCAACGCCTCGGGAACCGAAATGATGAAGTTTGTAATTTCGGGTGGCGTGACAGAAATATAAATTTATTAAGATTTATTCTAAGAATAAAATGAGAAAAATAGCATTATTAATTTTGATGTTGTTCCTTGCGAATGCAGTTTGGGCACAAAATGTAAGTATCGAAAATGGGATTGACCAAATTGGGTCAGGCTATAATCCAAGTTTAAGGGTAAAGATTCCGCATACGGAAGAAAAGGCTCTTAAGAAAAGTTGGACAAGTTTTTTGAAGACTAACGGTGCGAAGGTACGTAAATCTCGAAAAGAAATTAAAGGTGAGCATACCGTCATCAATGGATTAGGAACGGAGTCGATTGAGATTTATGCAATATTTTCAAAAGAAGGAGAGGGAATGTTGATGAAGGTTGCTTTTCTAAAAGCAGGTGTCTTTGTTTCACCAACAGGCGACGCTTCGTACATGAAAAGATTGGAAACAATTATGTATGATTTTGCTTTGAAGCAATCGAAGGATGGAATGAATAATAAATTAGAAGCCGTAAACGATCAGTTTAAAAAGGAAAAGAAGGCGCAACAAAAATTAATAAAGAACAATGAGCGCATGGCGGCTGACAATGAGAATATGAAGAAGCGCATGGAGAGTAACGAAAATCAAATTAAGGAAAATAAAGATAAAATCGAACAAACTAAGCAGAACATTGAAAACCATAGTCAGAGTTTAGAATTGTTAAGATCAAAAATGAATGAATTGAAATAGAATTATGTCAAAAGGAGATACGTCATTAATATTAGGGTCAGCGGGCCAAATTGGTACCGACCTCGTTTCCACCTTGCGTGAATTGAATGGTGGAAGCAAAGTGATAGCAGCAGATGTAAAAGAACAAACTGGTTTCCTCAGTGAGAGTGGACCTTTTTTGAAGCTGGATGTGCTGGATGCAACAGCTGTAGCCGATGCAATTACGAAGAATAATGTGAAGGAAGTTTATTTGTTGGCCGCCTTGTTGAGTGCAACCGCCGAGCAAAAAATGAAAGCCGCTTGGCGATTGAACATGGATAGCCTATTTATTCTGCTCGATATTGCAAAAGAAAAAAAAGATCTTAAAATATTTTGGCCATCGAGCATTGCAGTTTTTGGTCCTTCAACACCACGTGTTCATACTCCACAGTTTTGTGTAAAAGATCCAAGTACTGTTTATGGAATTAGTAAATTGGCTGGCGAACATTGGGGCGAATATTATTTCAATAAGTTTGGTGTTGACATTCGTAGCATTCGTTATCCTGGATTAATTTCCTACAAAGCATTACCCGGTGGCGGTACTACCGATTATGCAGTAGATATTTATCATCAAGCTCTTGACAAAGGTTCTTACACTTGTTTCCTGAAAGAAGATACCGCATTGCCGATGATGTATATGCCCGATGCCATTCGCGCAACATTAGAGTTGATGGATGCACCAGCACACGAAGTGAAAATTCGCAGTAGTTATAACCTGGGTGGGATTAGTTTTACACCAGAAGAAATTGCTGCCGAAATTAAAAAACATATTCCTGAATTCAGCATCAATTATGCTCCTGATTTTCGTCAGGATATTGCCGATTCATGGCCAAAAAGTATCGACGATTCACGTGCACAGGAAGACTGGGGATGGAAGTGTAAATATGATCTTTCATCAACGTCCATCGATATGCTAAAGCATTTGAAGGAAGCACGACATATGGTTTAAATAAATCTCAAAAAACCAAAGAGAACCTTAGCACCTCTGCGAGAAAAAAAAGCGAAGCGAAAAAGCGAAGAGAACCTTAGCGCCTCTGCGAGAAAAAAAAGCGAAGAGAACCTTAGCGCCTCTGCATAAGAAATTGGGATTACTTGTTAATTTCAATTCCGAAACCATTAAAGCAGGAATTACTCGAATAGTAAACGGACTCTAGGGCTTGCGATACGCTAGAGTTTCTCGCAGAGGCGCTAAGGCGCAAAGTTTCCCAATTGAATCGCAAAGAAAAAGCAAACTATAAGAACTTGAGATAATTTCAAGGGGATCAGAACACAAAGTTTAATATAATTATGAATCATCCATTACATATAACCAATTCACTTTCTCGACAGAAAGAACAATTCATTCCACTTAAATCCCCTTTTGTTGGTCTTTATGTATGTGGTCCTACGGTGTATGGTGAAGCTCATTTGGGACATGCTCGTCCTTACATCACTTTTGATGTGTTGAATCGCTATATGCAACACCTCGGTTACAAAGTTCGATATGTGCGTAACATCACTGATGTGGGTCATCTCGAGAATGATGCCGATGAAGGTGAAGATAAAATTGCAAAGAAAGCTCGCCTCGAACAACTGGAACCCATGGAAATTGTGGAACTGTATACGAACAGTTTTCATGATTCGATGCGTGCACTCAATAACATGCCTCCCGGAATTGAACCACGTGCAAGCGGACATATCATTGAGCAAATTGCCATGGTGAATCAAATCATTGCTAACGGTTACGCCTATGAGTCGAATGGCTCGGTTTATTTTGATGTGATCAATTACAGTAAATCGAATGACTACGGTAAATTAAGCGGTCGAATTATTGAAGATTTAATTGCCGGAGCAGGAAGTGAAAGACGTGAGTTAGAAGGACAAGAAGAGAAACGAAATCCTGCCGATTTCGCCTTGTGGAAGAAAGCATCACCAGAACATATTATGCGTTGGCCATCGCCATGGAGTGATGGATTTCCAGGATGGCATATTGAATGTTCGGCAATGAGCAAGAAATATTTAGGCGAGACTTTCGATATTCACGGTGGTGGAATGGATTTATTATTTCCGCATCATGAAAGTGAAATTGCTCAGTCGAAGGGAAGTTGTGGAAAAGCACCCGTGAAGTATTGGATGCACAATAATATGATTACCATCAACGGACAAAAGATGGGAAAATCTTTGGGGAACTTTATTACCCTTCGCGAATTATTTACTGGAAAGCATAAGCTATTAACGCAGTCGTACAGTCCCATGACGATTCGCTTTTTTATTATGCAAGCTCATTATCGAAGTACACTTGATTTTAGTAACGAAGGATTACAAGCGGCCGAAAAAGGAATGAATAAATTATTAGCCGCCGCCACATTAACGAGCAAGCTTAAGCCTGCTGCTACTTCTACTTCCGATGTGAAAGCAGTACGCGAAAATGCGTATACTGCGTTAAATGATGATCTGAATACTGCCATTGCCATCTCGCATTTGTTTGAAGGAGTAAGAATTATTAATTCGGTTTATGCAGGAGCAGAGCAGTTGACCGCCGACGACATCACCCATCTTACTGAAACCATGAATTTATTTGCTTACCAATTATTGGGATTGAAAGATGAAGTGGTAACTTCTGGTGATGAATTGGATGGCGTGATGCAATTATTGCTTTCACTTCGCGCTGATGCGAAATCAAAAAAAGATTTTGTTACCTCCGATCGAATTCGTGATGAGTTGCTCAAGTTAAACTTTACTATTAAAGATGAAAAAGATGGTACGATCTGGACAAAGTCATAAGTCACGTATTCTTTTTGCTTCTTTTGTTGCACTTGTTTTTATAAGTTGTAATGGATGCGATTCCTCGTCGAATAAACCATCTACCCCAACGCCACCTTCCACAGTGATGGTTCAAGTAAATACACCAAAATTTAATACTGATTCAGCATTTGCTTTTGTAAAGCAACAAGTTGATTTTGGTCCGCGCATTCCGAATACTAAAGCGCATGTAGAGTGTGGAAATTGGATGATCGATAAACTGAAAGAGTTTGCAGACACGGTGATTGTGCAATCGTTTCAAGTGCGTGCCTTTGATGGAAAAGTGTTGAACAGTAGAAATATTGTTGGTTCGTTTCATCCCGACTTAGGCAATCGGATTATACTCTGTGCTCATTGGGACACACGTCCTTTTGCAGATCAAGATACACAACGAAAGAATGAACCCATCGACGGTGCTAACGACGGTGCAAGTGGAGTAGGTGTGTTGTTAGAAGTGGCTCGACAACTATCTATTGCAAATCCTAACCTGGGAGTTGACATTATTTTGTTTGATGTTGAAGATTATGGTCAACCAGATGATAGCGAATTTCCTACGATGGAAGATTCATATTGCTTAGGCTCGCAGTATTGGGCGAAGAATTTGCATCGTCCCAATTACGTTGCACGCTATGGCATTTTATTGGATATGGTGGGTAGTGCAAACCTCCAATTCAACAAGGAAGGAACCAGTATGCAATACGCTTCTGATATTGTCGACAAAGTTTGGAGAGTAGCGGAGGTAACAGGCTTTGGTGCACATTTTATCAATCAGCAACGAAATGGAATCATCGATGATCATTATTATATTAACAAAATGCTAGGATTTAAAGTGATTGATTTGATTCACTTCGAAGAAAGTTCTCCTTCTAAATTCTGGAAACATTGGCATACACACGATGATACCATCGATAAAATTGATAAAAACAGTTTGTATGTTACAGGACAAACTTTATTAGAAGTTTTGTTTCGAGAAGCGCCTATGTAAGTTGAATTAAATTTTATTTCGAATTAAATTTTGTATAGAAAACACATCAAAATTAGCTAGACACAAAACATTAATATTTATTATAAAATGAGATTATTCATCCTTCTTTTTTCTTTTCTCTTTCACTTTCACAACGTGCAAGCCCAATACCCTGCTGGTCAAAATCAGGGCGGAAAAAGACCCGACAGTACACCATACAAATCGACCATGAAGGATTCTTCCTTTATGAGTAATATGACTCCCATTGGAAAAGTAATTGGAATTTTGAGAGACTCATCAAACCGACAACCACTCGAGTTTGCTTCCATTGCTTTGTTAAAAGTAAAAGACAGCACCGCCGTTGGTGGATCTTTAACCGATGATAAAGGTCAGTTTAGAATTGAAGATGTGATGCCCGGAAGATATTTTATTCGCATTACTTCCATTGGTTATCGTCAGTTGGATTCAAAGCCCTTTATGCTTAATCCGCAAGAACCATTAAAGGATTTTGGAGGTGTTTGGATGCCGCCATCCAGCAGAGTTTTGAAAGAAACAGAAATTGTTGGAGAGAAAGTAGAGTATGTAAATTCACTTGATAAAAAAGTTTACAATGTCGACAAGTCGATGATTAATGCGGGTGGATCGGCTAGTGAAGTGCTTCAAAATATTCCTTCTGTGAATGTTGATATTGATGGAAAGATCAGTTTGCGTGGAAGTGAGCAAGTAACCATTTTAATTGACGGTAAACCTGCCGGATTAACGGGAGATAATAGAGGATCTATCTTGCAACAATTACCTGCAGGTAGTATTGATCAAATTGAGGTGGTCACGAATCCATCTGCGAAGTACGATGCAGAAGGCACATCTGGAATTATTAATATCAAAACTAAGAAAGATAAAAATCCGGGCATCAACGGAACGGCAACGGTTGGAGTAGGTACAAAAGATAAATATAATGCATCCTTGAATTTAAATCGTCGTACAAAAACGAATAACCTTTACTTCAATTATTCTTATCGTGATGATCGCAGAACGAACGAAGGAAATAGTTTTCGTACTAATACTTTTGGAAATAGTACAAGCTATGTAGATAGCAAAAACGACGGGTACAATGATAATTTTTCGCACAACATAAGAAGCGGGCTGGAGCTGTATTTGAATGATTATAATACACTGGGTTTTTCGGGCAGTTATAATAATCGCAAAGAAAACAAACGAGATTACGCGTACAATGTAACGCAAGATGCCAATTTTATTATGCTTAGTGCTTTCGACCGGCTGACCAAGGCCAAAGAGGAAAGTAGCATTGTAGATGGGAGTATCGATTATCGTCATACGTATGCTAACAGTAAACGAGAACTCACGGCATCGGCTAACCTGAATCGGAATGAAACGGCGGAGGTAAATACCTTGAGTACTTTTTTCCCAGCACCCATTTCATCCTTGAAGCAACGCATTAATACAAGTGGTGTTTCTTATAGTGGGGTGGCACAAATTGATTACATTCATCCCCGGGAGAATTCGAAAATAGAAGGCGGTTTAAAAGCAACGCTCCGTAATAATGATAATGATCAATCTTCGGATCGTTTTGATTTTGATAGCAACGTGTATAATATCGACTCGTTATTTACCGATCGTTTTATTTTTAATGAATGGGTGTATGCCGGTTATTTGCAGTGGAGCGGACGATATAAATTATTGGAATTAAGTGCCGGTGTGCGTGCAGAGCAAACGCTTATTGAAGGTGATTCAAAAAGTGCTGATACTACTTTCACGCGCGATTTTATCAACCTGTTTCCATCAGCGGCAATTAAATATCGCCTCCGTGAAGGAAAGGATATCCAATTGAGTTATTCACGTCGGATAAATCGTCCGAGAGAACGACAATTAAATCCTTTCAGAAGTGTATCTGATTCGTTGAATGTGTTTGTTGGAAATCCAAGTATATTTCCCGAGTTAACGCATTCGTTGGAGTTGGCCTTCACCGGAATTTATGGGAATACCAATGTGAGTGCAAATTTGTATTAT
>CAIXTT010000184.1 GCA_903922455.1 uncultured Bacteroidota bacterium
AGGAAGACTAGAAATCTCGAAAAGTTTTAATGCGTTGGAAATAATAGATGCTGTTGAAGCCGATACGGATCTCATTTCCTTCTCAGAAGTAGAACGCGTATTCACCAACATCATTAAAAAACATAGCGATTTACAAGAGACCGTTCCATTAGGAAACAAATGGCTAGGTGGAAAATTAATATTAGTTCCAGGCCAAGCAGGACTACAGCCCAAGGAAGTTCCGATTGACGCATTCTTTAATAAAATCATCATGCTACGCGATCGATTACGCGTGATGGAACAACGCATCAATGCCAGTGAGAATTTAATCGAAGAAGAAAAAATAAATCTTCAACAATACCTAACACGTATTTATGGAAGTTTAACTACGTTCAATGTTTTATTCAAAGAAGAAAAAGATCATTTTGTAGGAGAACGCGGGGCTAAGTGAGATTTTAGTTGTTGGTTGTTGGATGTTAGATGTTGGATGTTAGTTGTTGGTTGTTGGTTGTTGGATGTTGGATGTTGGATGTTTAATTGCTTAAAATAATGCGCAAAGAATATCATTAAAAATAATGATTTTGCCTGATCGAGTTTAAACAGCTAAAAAGGATACCTTTATTTGGAAGCAAAGTGCCTCTCTACATTTCACTGCAAACTGACGCCCTATTTTCAATTCAAAATGACATCATTCACACAATTCAATTTTATAATAGATAATGCAATTGATTTTATCTATTGAATAAAATCGATTCAACAATAATTTTCTTACTATACGTTTTTACATCATTTGAAATTTGAAGCTGATACATACCACTAGAAATAATACTTAAATCAATTTCTTGGTTCTGTAAATTTCCTTGCTTAACTGTTCTTCCAAAAATATCGGTGAGTTTAAATTTCCAGTTTGTATTTACAAAGGTTTGATTGCGGAATGAAATAAATAGTTGGGCTGAAGTTGGATTTGGATAAACAGTGATTTCATTCTCCTCATCATTCAAATTAGTTCCTCCTATTCCTGTGACTTGAATACTGTCATTTGGATTATACAAATTCGCAGCTTGGTAGTAAACAAGAATGGCAGATTCATTTTGTGGTGTTGCATTTCCCCAAGGAGTTACATTCGTTACTGGAATATTGTTGCCATTGGGTGTCCCACTTGTATCCGCAGTTTGTCTTCCTACACAAATTACACCTTGACTCGCTTTATACACACCAAATAATTCAGTGTTTCCTCCGCCTGCTTGCGTCAGCGTATCCCATACTCCTACCACCAACGATGAATACTTTGGAACCTGAAATTGTGCATCGTAAACTCTTACAAAACTATTCCACGCGCTGACTCCTCCATTGCTGGGCTTCACCATTTTTTGATAGGCATTTTTTGTAGTGATGGTTCTTCGACCAACCCCTAACACACATACATCACCGTTACTAGAAACCTTCATATTGTTTTTTGCCATGCGGGTGGTGTTTACATTTGGCCACCCTGTATTCGGATCAGGCCATCCATCTAAATTAGGATCCGAATGTGGTGTACCTAATGATCCCGTGCCTTCTGCTAATTCAGCCATGTACGTAGCATTAGTGAGCACTCCATTATTCAATTGGAACTTTCCCAACCATGATATGTGAATGTTCCCACTACTTCCTGTAAAATTATTTTGAAATCCAAATGCAGATGGATTGCTGTTGATGGTATTTCCTTCCCAAAAATTTTCCACATTGTTACCATGACATCTTGCTCCGACCACCAATTTATCATTTGCATAATCGATGGCTAAGGCGTCGATATATTGATCAGGTGTTGAATTTAATGTGTCTCCTGTTGGTGTAATTTCGTGATACAATCGACTCCACCATAACAACATTCCCGAAGCATCCATGGCAATAACAGCCGGTTCAAAATCAGGAAGTCCGCCGTTAGGCAACACACTTTTAAAATTCATTCCAATATATAGATGATTGTTACGCTTGTCAATGGAAATACATTCACCTCCATACACTGGAGTTCCCGATGCCGAATATCCAGTGTAACCTGGACTTACCGCAGAGGGCGCGGCTGGGTTACAAGGGCCGTTGAATAAAATATCAAGAGGCCATTTTCCTTTTTTAGTACCACCATTTTCATCTGCTATGTAAGTGTTATAATCAGTTGCTGTCCATGAACGCAAATCGCATCTTCCCCAAATTTTTAAGACGATACCACTAAAGTCAACTGAATCGATGCTGCCTAGTGGATTTGCAGATGCAGGTGTACCTTTCCACTCGGAGCCATTCGTAAGCCAATGCGTTCTCCAATTATTTACAACCGTTCTCTGTCCGTTCTGATTAAGACAATAAATTGCGCTCCAATCATAGGCATACGCTTCACCAGAGATATAAAAAACTCTTCCATCATTCGTAACATCCCACGGATGATAATCCTTAGGAGTTGGTTTAGCCCACACAGCAGTTAACCATGAAAGCGAAGTAGGAACACCGTTGACAAAATTAGTATTGAGTTTTGCTATGATATATCCACCATCATTTGGATCGGTGTCGGAGGTATTGCAGCTGATATATAAATCTCCAGTCGCGGTATAAGGTTGAGTATTGGTTTTCATAAAACGAATATCTTCCACTGCTCCCTGCGGAAAATGGACTACATTCAACATGCTTTGCAAATTGGATGACAAATGCAAAATGAAACCGTAGCGATTTGTTCCCAGTGAATTTGGAATATTTCCTGTGTAAGTGAGTTGTGTTTTAGGAACGTTGCCTCCAATCCAATTCAAATCCGTAGCATAACCACATACTAAAAAAGTACCATCTGAAATTTGCATTACATCATAAAATGTTTCTTTGCCTGTGCCTCCCGCATAAGTGACAAAATTGGATTGTGCGCATACAACCTGTATGTTTAAAAATAACACAAGGGAAATGATTATACTTTTCAATTGATGGTATTTACTTTTGTAGTTGTTCATACTTTTCATTTACTTGGCTAAAGGTACAGCAAACAAATGAAAGAGGACAATCCTTTAAACCACATTCCTTACAAACAGAATGCAATCTAAAAGCCGAATAATAAATCCAATATTAACTAAAAGTTAATGAAAATTGAAAGAGAACAACCTACTCTATTCAATTGTACTTTTCCATTGCTCAAAGCAAGTTAAATTTAACGCTATAGTA
>CAIXTT010000185.1 GCA_903922455.1 uncultured Bacteroidota bacterium
GCAACTTGTTCGGGGGGAAACCCTTTTAAACCTTGTTTCATTAAAATAAACGAACTGCCCCATATCAACGTTAAAATGATGAGCATTGCCCATTTGAGCGAAAGAAGATTTCTCATTTACGATACGTTCGCTTTTTCTTTTTTGCTTCCACTTTCTTTTTCGGAAATTTTTTAACTGGTTCCTTTTTCACATGAAATGCTCCCTTAAAATCCGGATCCAATTTTCTTTTCTGGCTATCTATCTCGCGTAACATCGCTTGATTTTCATCGTAGCCTGTCTCGGGAATTTCCACATTACGTGGCACTTTTAACATTGGAATTTTTTGTCCAATCAATTTTTCTATTTGTGCGAGGTGAAATTCATCAGCAGCAGTAACAAAGGTGATACTATTCCCAGTCTTAAATGCTCTACCGGTTCTGCCTATCCGATGTACATAATCTTCGTAGATAATAGGTGTATCAAAATTTACAACATGCGATACATCGGGAACATCTAAACCACGCGCTGCAAGATCTGTTGTGATGAGCAAAGGCACATTTTCCAACTTGAATCGTTGCATGGAATTGATTCGAGTTTGCTGAGATTTATTACCGTGAATCACCAACACTTTATCTTCGCCATACAAACGCTGCAAATATTTTCCGGTATTACTTGCAATTACTTTCGTTTTACAAAAGACAATAACTTTATTAAAGTTTTTTTCGTCTTTTAACAACTCTGTTAAAAGATTAATTTTAGCTCTTAAATTTGGAATTTTATAATACGCTTGCGTTACGGTTTCTGCTGTTTTTAAATCGGGGCGAATTTCAATGGTGATCGGAAAATCCATCAAATCACCAGAAATCTTTTTCACTAAATCCGACATGGTTGCCGAGAACAATAAGTTCTGTCTTTTTTGAGGCATGGTTTCTAAGATGCGATGAAATTGCCCAATGAAACTTTTATCCATCAAACGCTCCGCCTCATCCAACACTAAAAATTTTATCTTTTTCGATTTTATATGTCCACTCGTATATAAATCCAAATAACGACCTGGAGATGCTACCAAAATATCAATTCCTGCCTTAATAGAAGCAATTTGATCCTTTGCTCCTTGTCCGCCAAAGATGACAGCGTAACGTAAATCGGTGTACTTAGCTAACTCCTTAATCGTATTTCCAACTTGAATACTTAATTCACGTGTGGGTACAATTATCAATGCGCGCGCATCAGCCCCTTGCGCATAATTCAAACTTCGCAGAAGAGGTAAAAGATAGGCAGCTGTTTTCCCCGTTCCAGTTTGTGCAATTCCCAACACATCTTGACCGCCTAATATGGCTGGAATGGCCTTTTCTTGAATGGCCGTAGGATGCTCATAACCAGCATCAGCTATGGCATCGAATAATTGTCGATTGAGTTTAAAATCACGGAAGGAAACCACGCTGCGAAAGTAGGTAAAAGAAGAGGTTTAATAATTGTATATTTAGAAGTAATTGACTTAACAAAACTCCATCAAACAAGAATAATAATCCAAAAACAAGGAAAAGATCATAGTGACCCACCTATTTTAATACATATGCAACCTTAGTTCAATGACTTACAACATTTTATAACTAATTGGCTTTTATACATTCTTAATCTCAACATAATGTTGTTGGCTTCTCAGTTCAATAATTTTGTGTTTAATTATTTGGGGGCATTTGAAAGTATAATTAATGAACTTTTTATAAAAATTTACGTTAAAAAAAAGAAATCACAGCACCATCATGCGGCCTCTTTTTAAGAAAATTATCTTCTTTTATTTTATGCTTTTGTTTTCCTTCGGAAATCTATTTGCGCAAAATGATTTGCCCTCACCTAGTTCAAATATTCAATCGATAAAAAATGGGGCTTTAATAGTTACCATGGATACTAATTTCCAAAAGCTTCCAGGTTATTTTAATTTGAAAGCCTATGGATTGGTAAATGAACTTTTGCAAAATGAAATTCCAGTTAAATGGATTATCAAAGCGGGAAAGACGAGAACATCGCTTGGGTCCATTGACCTTAATACGAATGTTACTAGAGTCTATCCCGACACAGCAGCATTAGGAACTATTGGAATACGTGGTGGTGCATTTATTGTTGATAGTGCTTATGCCGACACTGCTTTATCTGTGATTAAAAATTTTGGAAATAGTGTTGTTGTTTTCAGATTGAATAACACAACCAATATGGATGTGCGTTATACATTGTCACATAAACCAAGAATTTTATTATTGAATTCTACTGGCTATGATACCATAGCAGTGAAATATTTGGTGGAAGCCGGAATTTCTCCAGCCTCTTATCATTTACAATTACCTGCGGGTACTGCATTTAATCCTGCTGGGAGCTGGTCACTAATTTCTGAGAGTCACTTGACAACTACTGATACTTCAAAATTAAATCCCATCCTACGTTATAGCGTTGGCAAAGGAGCCAATCTCATGCTCTCTTGTTCTACCATAGGGTCTGTGGAAAACTCAACATTTACGATGACTACTGGAGGATTTGATTCAGATACTCTTGGATTATCGGCAGTACAATATCTTCATGCGGATTTACCTATTTCACAATTTTCCGGCCCCATGATGTCGCCTAACGGTGAGTATAAACTCTTCAAACCAAAAGTAGGCAGCTTCATGAGAGCAAATACGTATGAAGTAATGAGAGGAAGTAACGGAGCCAATTATTATGCAATAGCCGGCATGAAGATGCGCCCGAATAATTTAGCCGGAGGAAATTTATTTTATTTATCAGGGCACGATCATTATCACTGGACCATTCCCACAGGATCCATTAACGACATAAATAGAATTAATAAAAGAAGAGTTTTCCTAAATTCAGTTTTTATTCCGGTGAGTGATTCTATCGCAGGTATCGATTTTAAAACAGATGTAGAAGTCAACATGTGTACTCAGCTAAGCTCGCCCGTGAAGAATGAAAATTTCAACATTAAGATCATCGCTAAAAATGAAGGGCCGGGAACTGCTCGTCGATTAAAACTTAATGCAGTACTACCCATCCAACTTCTTTACCAATCTCATGCTACCACACATGGTTCTTTTAATAGTGGAACCGGAATTTGGTCCATGGATAGTTTGCAGAAGAATCAAATCGATACATTAACACTAACAGTAAGGATTAACGCACTTGGTAACATTACATATATTTCTTCTCTTACTAATCCGAGTTATGAACTCAATAAAGTAAATAATTTCGATACGCTTACTTTTTTCGGATTGAGTCGACCTATTGCAATAAATGATACGACCAATTACGCTGGAGCAATTTATCAGGATTATCCAGTAAAAATAAATGATAGCGATGAAGATGGAGGTCCTTTTGCGAATGCAACCATTTTAGCGGGACCATTTAGAGGCACAGCATCTGTTCTCAATGGAGATTCTGTTCGATATACCTTAACTACAGCCGGCTTTACAGGAGTTGATAGTTTACAATATTTAACATGTGATAATTATCCACTGTGTGACACTGCATGGTATTTTATTTCTATTACATCTCCGCTACCAGTTAGTCTCACCAACTTCAATGGAAAAAGGACAAATGAAAACATTCAATTGGAATGGTACACTTTATCGGAAAAAAACAACGACTATTTTGAAATAGAAAGAAGTCGCAATGGATTGGAGTTTCAATATCGTGGTCAGGTGAATGGATTTGGAACTTCAAATACAGTTTATCGTTATAATTTTATAGATATAGACGATGAGACTCCTGTGCTTTATTATCGTTTACAGCAATTCGATTTTGATGGAACGAAATCTACATCGCATATCATTGCGCTTCCTAAAAATGGTAAAAATGATTTCTCAGTTTCTATTTATCCAAACCCTTCGGACGGTAGCTTGCAAGTAATTCGTGCCCTAGGTGTGAGAGGAACGTTAAGCTTAACCATTACCGATTTAGGAGGACGAATCATTTCGCAACAAAACTGTAGCGCCGATCAAAGCGGTGTAGTTTTAAAGTTTGCCGAGGAAGAACAAAAATTAGCTCCCGGTTGCTACCTAGCGGTGTTTAGAAACGAACAAAAAATTCAGACGATTAAGTTGATAGTACGGTAGTATAAAGAAAAATACTTTACACTAACTTTTTCGTATCACCACATTCAATTTTGTTTCCAACTGTTTCATTAATTTATTCATCACTGAATCAATTTGCTTATCTTGCAAGGTGGCTTCGTCGTCGCGGAGAATAAAACTCATGGCGTAGGATTTTTTTCCAGCCTCAATTTTATCGCCTTCGTACACATCAAACAAATTCAC
This sequence comes from uncultured Bacteroidota bacterium, assembly GCA_903922455.1. GTDB lineage: Bacteria > Bacteroidota > Bacteroidia > AKYH767-A > OLB10 > JAJTFW01. The sequence continues at coordinate 4,287 of CAIXTT010000185.1, forward strand.
TTGCTTCAAGAGTTTTGGTTCGGTTGCAAAAGCAATGCTTTCCAGCTCGGCATATTGAACCGCTTTGTCTAATACCATAGATAAATCTCGTCTTACCTCTGGAAACTTTGGTGGACCTGGCACTATTCTGTCTTTTGTTTCGATGGCACGCATCAAGTTTTCAAAATGAAATTCAGCGTACCAAACATCTTGCGAAACATCACAAGCTTTCAATACTGATTTTTTTACTTTGCCCATCTTTACAAGCGAAGATGATTTTACAGAATAAGAAAGACATTGATCCAAAGAATCAGAAGTAACAGGCTCTAGTTTGATTTGCTTTTGCAGATGAATCCCGATGTCGGACAACATTTTATCGACGATGGATTTCACAAAATAAATATCATACGTTTGTGATTTTACTTTCCAATGCTCTGATACCATCTCCCCAGTAATGAATAAACACAACCACTGATTCTCTAAATACTTTCCTTTTACTTTACCATACGTTTTTCCTAATTCAAAAAAACGTAGATCCTTTTGTCGGCGGTTCACATTGTAGGCGATGGTTTCGAGTCCGGTCATGAGCATGCTATGACGCAACAAAGCTAAATCGTTAGAGAGTGGGTTAAGTACTTGAATTCCCTCAATTCCTTCTTGCGTTGGAACTATATCTAAGTATGCACTTTTTGTTAGACTGTTGGTTAAAATCTCTCTAAAACCATTTCCCACCAATACACTTCCCACGCGCTCCACAATTTCTTCTGGATCTGGAGAGATGTGTTGACCAGCAGAGATCGAAATCTTTTTAGGTAAGGCGATGTTGTTATATCCGTAAATTCGTAAAACTTCCTCTGCGATATCGGCAGGACGCGTTACATCCACTTTAAAAGATGGAACAGAAAGTTGCATTCCTTCTGCATTTTCGGAAACGATTTCAATTTGCAAATCTTTTAAGATGCGATGAATCGTTGCCTTTTCAATTTCAGCACCAATAATGGATGAAAGATATTGATAACTTATTTCCATTTTTGCA
>CAIXTT010000186.1 GCA_903922455.1 uncultured Bacteroidota bacterium
AGTCCGGCTTTTGAACCTGCTACAAACGCACCATAGATAATTTGCAAGGTGAGTAATCCTAACAATACTTTTGCTGCACTTCTGAACTTCGTTACTTCGAAAACGTTACTTGCTTCTCGATCGAAGAGCTGACTGAGCGCCACCCAAAAAATATAACCAAAAGTAATGAATGCGAAGGTTAGATGTATAGCCAATCGAATATGACTTACGCGAACATTTTGAGTAAGTCCGCTCGACACCATATACCAACCTAAAAAACCTTGAATACCCCCCAGCGCAAACATGAACAATAATTTAAGTAATAGGTTCACCGAGACTGCCTTCTTCCATAAGAAGTAAATCAATCCAACTAAGAACACAATACCAACGAGTCGGCCAAACAAGCGATGAATAAACTCCCAGAAATAAATAAATTTAAAATCTGCTAATTCGAAATTGGAATTTTGTTGTTGGAATTGCGGAATTTGTTTATACTTTTCAAAAGCTTCCATCCATTGTGCTTCGTTTAAAGGAGGAATGCTTCCACTAATCACTTTCCATTCGGTGATCGACAATCCGGAACCTGTAAGTCGAGTGATCCCACCTACTACCACCATCCCAAACACTAAAAAACAACCAGCAAAAAGCCAAAGTAAAACCTGACTTTTATACTTTTCTGAATGAACACTATTTAATAATGGCGACACGACTTATACATTTATGATGCAACAATTTCCTTCATGACCAATTGTGCGGTAGTTCGACTTCGTTGTTCTAATAAGATTTCACGCCCTTGAGATAAATTTACGATAGTGGATGGATAATAGTAACGAATGGTATATAACTGCAACCCCTCATTATATCGAACCCAATAATCCTTCTTTAACAATTCAATCAACATAAAAGTTTTATTCTTATCATCATCAAAACAAACGGAGAATGAGATGGCAGAATTTTGCATCAAATTCATCTTCACTCCACATGCTGCGAATGTTGCAAAAATTGAACTTAAGTTGTCCTCCGCAATAAAGGAGAAATCCTTGGCGGCTAACGAAACCAACACCTGATCACTCTTAAAAATAAAAGAAGGAACTTGTGGTTTCGTTGTTAAATCCTTGCCTACTACAGTGCCCTTCCCTTGAGGTTGCATAAACGACTTTACGAAAAGCGGAATATTTTTATTCTCAAGCGGCTTTATGGTTTTCGGATGAATTACCGAAGCCCCATAATAAGCCAATTCAATAGCATCATGATAACTCAATTGCTCCAGCTTTTGTGCATCATTAAAATATTTAGGATCGGCGTTCAGAACACCGGGAACATCTTTCCAGATGGTTACCGATTCTCCATCTAACAAATGAGCGATAATAGCAGCCGTATAATCGGATCCTTCGCGACCTAAAGTGGTCGTGAAATTTTCGCTTGTGGCACCTATAAAACCTTGTGTCACTACAATTGGATTGCGATCATTGATCAATGTTGGAATAATTTGCTTAATGCGCTTCTCACTTTCAACCCAATCTACTTTCCCTTCACGATAGGTATTATCAGTACGAATACAATCGCGAATATCCAACCACTTACATGCAATTCCTTGTTCATCTAAATAAGATTGAACAATAGCAGTAGAAATCAACTCTCCGACCGCGACAATCTGATCATAAACAAAATCAAAAGATCGAGGTTCCTCTTCTAACACCCAGTCAATCTCAACAAAAAAATTATTTACCTTTCCATAAACAGATGCATTGGAATCAGGAAATAAACTTTCAAGAATAGTATCGTGATACGATTTTACTTCTTGCAATAACGAAGTCGCTTCTCCTGTTTTATTGCAATGTGCCTTTACCACTTTCTCCAATCCATTTGTAGTTTTACCCATGGCAGAAACAACAACTACCAAGCGCTCGCCAGGAAAGAGTCGAATAATTGCGGCTACATTTTTTACTGACTCTGCATCCTTTACCGATGCTCCTCCAAATTTAAATATTTTCATTTTTTAATAGCTGCTTCAATCATTAAAAATTATTAATTTGATGTTGGGTAAGTTTGCAATTAATCCATTCTCCATCCATATTCGCATTATACTTTTTGTAAAAACGAATAGCGGGTTCATTCCAATCTAACACTTGCCAATGCAATTGCTTTGCATTTAACCTTTGTGAGTCCTTCACTACTTCATCAAAAAGCACACTGCCAATTTTCTTTCCACGCATACTTTCGGTTACGACAATATCATCCAAATAAACACCTCGCCCTTTCCAGGTAGAATATTTTAAGTGATAAATGGCAGTTCCCACAATTTTATTTTCTACTTCAGCAACCAAACAAAAAAAGATAGGATGTTCTCCAAATCCATCCAATAACATATCCTCCACCGTATTGGTTACTTCGTTAGGAGCTTTCTCATATACAGCTAATTCATAGATCAATCCATGCACCGATGGCATGTCCTCTTTCGTACCTTTGCGAATCGAAATATTCATGGCTGCAAAAGTAATTCATTCTAACCCTTATTTAATCATAAAATGAAACTACATTATAGAATTATTGGTGAAGGGAATCCAGTGCTACTTCTACATGGATTATTTGGCATGAGTGATAATTTACAAAGCTTTGGTCGTCAACTTGCTGAAAAAAACAACAAGGTGATTATAGTAGACCTCAGAAACCACGGACAGTCTCCTCATGATTCCGCCCATTCCTATCAATTAATGGCAGATGATATGGTAAAATTGATAGAAAATTTAGGGTTGAGTAAAGTAGATATCATTGGGCATAGCATGGGCGGAAAAGTGGTTTTGAAACTATTAAACACTCACCCTGAAAAAATAAACAAAGCCATTGTTATAGATATAGCTCCATGGCATTATCCTATTCATCATCGTGAAATTTTAGATGCGTTACTGTCTATCGACTTAACTATTATTCGAACTCGCAAAGAAGCCGAAAGTGCATTAGCAGAAAACATCAAAGACCAAGGCACACTTTTCTTTTTACTCAAAAACTTGTATTGGAAAGCGCCGGAGCAATTAGCATGGCGATTTAATTTACAAACGCTCACCCAACAAATTGAAATGATAGGCGAAGAAACATGGCCAGAAAAAATTATTGCTACGCCCATACTTTTCGTTAGAGCGGAAAATTCCAATTACATTGACCCGTATCGAATGAATGAAATTTTGAAATGGTTTCCAAATGCTGAATTGACAGAAATTAAAAATTCGGGTCATTGGGTACATGCGGATCAACCTGCGGCATTGCTGGAGGTGGTGGATGGGTTTATTTCCACTCCATACTCTTCAATAGGTGAATGATATCTTCTCGCAAATAATTTTGAACGGGCGCGAGTGAATCTGCATTGGGGAGTACATTGAAATAGAGGGCTCCTCTTAAAAAATGATTTACACTGTCGGTCACAAAAAATTGTGTTGCAGATGCGGCGTCTCCTCCCAATGTATAGATCACACCACTTACTCCTGGTTTAAATTGTATTACTTGTTCATCTATAGAACTCGCTCTAGATGTATGTTTATAAACTAAGGTATGTGTATCTTCCAAATACTTATCTACATCGCCATGCAAAGGTTTATAGGTTAAATACAGTTGTGCATTCAACTTAGGCATGATTAAATAATACCAGCAAGGCTCTGAAAGGGAATTCGTATCCTTTATTGGAATGGCATAATCTGGAATTTCAAATTGATAAGGACAGCCTTCTGGATTAAACATTTCAAATGTACGAGCAGGCAATTCAATTCTAAAAAATCCGCGAGGTTTCGGATGCGTTTCTTCTTCGCCGCAGGAAGAAATCAATACATTACACAAAAGAAATACGACTAGAATTTTTATTTTCATTGAGCAACAAAGGTGGACATTAAATTCAGAATTGAGAACCGAGTCGCGATAAGTATTTTGGCTTAATGTATTCTTAAAATGGCAAATCTCCTCCTAAATCCGTGTGCGGAGGAGTTGGATCTGTGGTTCCAGAATCATTCGGACCATTTTGCGCGTCGCGTTTACTTAACATCGTCATATTTTCTGCTATGATTTCTGTAGCATACCGTTTAACACCATCTTTCTCCCAACTTCTCGTGCGCAATTTACCTTCAATAAAAACCATATGCCCTTTTCGCAGATGTAACTTCTCGGCTGCCTCTGCTAATCCGCGCCATAAAACGATATTATGCCATTCCGTTTGATCTTGACGATTACCGTCTTTATTCTTGAAATACTCGGTGGTAGCTAATGGGAACTTTGCTACCATAATTCCGCCTTCCATATGACGAAACTCGGGATCCTTACCTAAATTACCAATCAGAAATACTTTGTTTACGCCAGACATAAGAGAGAGATTTTAGTTTAACGGGATAAGACAATTCGATTAATGCTAAGGTCAAAGTTAGCCGATATTCGATAATAGAAAAATTCTAGGGTATAATTGATGCAAAAATCGCCCAAGAAGGCGATTACGCATCAGGCTAGGCCGATATTACATAATAGAAAAACAACTAATTCATAATGGATGTAGAAGTCGCCCAAGAAGGTGATTACGCAGCAAGGAATACCTCATATTAACTAAAAAAGAGGCCAATCAATAGCTACACTTTTTCAAATTAATTTGAAATTTAGTCTTCAACACCTCTAAATAAACTAACCTGCACGCCCATTTCAAAGACCTTCATGCTCAAAATACTTTACAATAAGTTGCGGAAAAGCGTAGGTTGAAAGGTCGGTTAACTTTACTCTTAAATACCCATCATTAGGAGTTAAACATTTATCGATTTCCAGTCTCCAAAAGCAAGTATATAACTCTTGGTGAGATAAAATATGTTTTCTTTTTACTGGTTGATTATTAAAAGTAGGTTGATGGATTTTCGCCATTTCAGGAATGGCAGGAGGAAAATCAGAGCATTCAGACACCTCTACCAAAGGAAGTTCATACAAGCCTTGCCATATATCTTTTTCATTTCTTCGTCTGATGTAAGTAGCTATTCCATCAGTAACTAGAAAATAATGAAAATACCTTTTTTTAGCCGTTAGCTTCTTTCCTTTAACTGGATAATCCGACACCTTATTATATATAAAAGCATGGCAAGCCATTGAGAAAGGGCATTCGTCGCAGTTGGGGGAGATGGGTTTACAGACTAGAGATCCAATCTCCATCATGGCCTGATTATGTTCAGCAGCGTGTTGACCATCCATCAATTCAAGAGCAAGATCATCAAATGCTTTTTTTCCTAGAGATGAATCGATAGGTATATCCATTCCAAAGAATCGCGATAAAAAACGATAAACATTTCCATCCACAACAGGATGTGGTAAATCGAAAGCAAAACTGGCTATGGCCGAAGCGGTATAATCTCCAATTCCTTTAATCGACTTTAACTTTTTAAAGTCGGCGGGAAACTCCCCTTTAAAATCGATTATCACTTGTTTAGCAGCAGCATGAAGATTTCGGGCTCTTGAATAATAACCCAATCCTTGCCAAAGCCGCAAAATTTGGTCTTCGGAGGCTTCAGCAAGCTTATTGATGGATGGGAAATTTTCAAGAAATTTCTCATAATACGGAAGACCCTGATTTACACGTGTTTGCTGAAGAATAATTTCGGAAAGCCATATTTTATAGGCCTCTTTTGTACCTCTCCATGGCAATTTTCGACCGTTTTTTCGGTACCATTGCCTTAAATTCTTAGAAAATTCCTGATCCATATTAAATAATTAGGGCAAAAATAGGAAGTAATATTTTGTATTTCAGCAAGAAAGCCTATATTTGCAACCCCTTAAAAGGAATTTATAATAAACAGTAAAGATGACAAAAGCAGAATTAGTAAACGAGATCTCCACAAAGACTGGAATCGAAAAGGTAGCAGTTCAGCAAACCGTTGAATCCATGATGAAAGTGGTTCGCAACTCGCTGATCAATAACGAAAACGTTTATTTACGTGGATTCGGTAGTTTTATCGTAAAGAAGCGTGCAAAGAAAACGGGACGTATTATCACGAAAAACGCTACCATCATTATTCCGGAACATTATATCCCAGCTTTCAAGCCAGCGAAAACTTTCACTGAACGCGTGAAATCTGCACATAAAAATAAAACCACTCCAGCTGAATAATCCTGAATGAAAAGTGCACAACTGAGGATCATCCTCATTGCCGGCACAATTCTACTTTCGGCAGCTCTTTATTTTGCTCCTTCTCAGTTAAACAAGAAAGGAGCGGAACCTAAGGCAGCCGCAGAAAGTACAGAGGACGAATTCAACCCAGAAGCCTTATTGCTATCGGCAAAAGTTTCTCTCGACACCAACGCTCTTCAACAGCTTGAGTTCATTGAGAAAGTATCAGCCCAAGCAAACAATCAAGATACTGCCTTATTAGACAGTATTGGCAGAATCTGGGACAGAAACGGAATACCGGCTGCTTCCGCCATATGGTTTGAGCGAAAAGCACAAATAGTAAAGAGTGAAACATCATACCTTGATGCCGCTTATCGCTATTTTGATTCTTTTCGAATGGCCAATGACAGTTCGATTCAGTCGTTATTAGTTGGTAAAGCCATCACCAACTATAAAAAGGTTTTAGAAATAAATCCAAATAATCTGAATGCAAAAACAGACCTTGGTGCCTGTTATGCAGATGGAACTTCGGATCCCATGAAAGGAATTATGTTATTACGTGATGTTGTAGCAGCAGATCCCAATCATGAAATGGCCCAATACAATTTGGGAATGCTATCGGTGAAATCGGGGCAACTTGACAAAGCAATAGAACGATTCCAAAAAGTACTGGAAATAAATCCCGAAAGGAGCGAAATGAACTTTTACCTCGGTCAAGTTCATCTTCAAAAAGGAGATACAGCAGCGGCAATTCAATCGTACGAGACATTCATCAAGAATGCAAAGTATGATGTATCCGATGTTATTAAAATGGTAAAATCACTCAGGAAGAAAGCATCCTGAAAAAGAAAATAGTTAAAAAAATTTAAAAAAATTTAAGTTATGCCATCAGGTAAAAAGCGCAAACGTCATAAAATGGCGACCCACAAACGTAAGAAGCGTCTAAGAAAAAATCGTCATAAGAAGAAGAAATAAGCCATTTTAGGCTGATAGTAGCCATTCTGCATAAAAATATACGGAATGGCTACTCATATTTGCTATTTTTTATACGTATAGTCAGTGGACTATTCTGTTTTACGGAATTTTATAATCCTCCTCAAGCAAAATTATTAGGCTTCAAGATTTGAACAGCGAACTCATTATTGATTCGTCTACTTCCGAGGTGCAAATTGCCCTTGTTGAAGACAAGCAGCTCGTAGAGTTAAATACAGAAAAGAAAGAAAAAGGCTTTTCTGTTGGAGACGTCTACTTGGGCCGTGTTAAAAAACTTATGCCTTCACTCAACGCCGCTTTTGTTGATATCGGTTATGAGAAAGATGCATTTCTCCACTACCTCGATTTAGGAACCCAGGTTCAGTCCTTCGTCAAGTACATGAAGAATACACAAGCCGGCACACAAACCGATGGCTTGTTGAATAACTTCGAACTGGAAGCAGACATCCACAAAGCCGGCAAAATCGGACAAGTGGTGGCCACGAACCTGAACATCATGGTACAGGTTGCGAAAGAACCCATCAGTAGTAAAGGTCCGCGTATCACCGCTGAACTTTCATTTGCTGGTCGATTTGTAGTCCTTGTTCCCTTTTCAGATGTCGTTTCCGTATCTCAAAAAATCAAAAGCAGCGCTGAGCGTCTTCGTTTAAAACGGTTAGCAACGAGTATCAAACCACGTAACTTTGGAATCATAGTTCGCACCGTTGCTGAAGGAAAAAAAGTAGCCGACCTGGATAGGGATGTACAAGATTTAACTTCGAAATGGACTGCTCTGCATGAACAATTAAAATCGGCCAAGCCGCCTGCAAAACTGCTGGGTGAAATTGATCGTGCTTCAACCATCTTAAGAGATTTACTCAATGCTAATTTCAATGCCATTCATGTCAATGATGTTCGCGTTGCAGAAGAAATTAAAACATATTTGAGAGGCATTGCTCCCGATCAAGTCGACATTGTAAAGTTGTACAAAGGTAAGTTACCCATTTTCGAAAACTTTGGCATCGACAAACAAATCAAATCTCTTTTTGGAAAAACAGTGAATATGGCAGGTGGCTCCTACCTCATCATTGAGCATACCGAAGCCATGCATGTTATTGATGTGAATAGTGGTGGCAGAAATAAAGGCGCATCCGACTCACAAGAAAACAATGCGCTTCAAACAAACTTAATGGCGGCAAAAGAAATTGCGCGTCAATTTAGGATGCGCGATATGGGTGGAATCATCGTAATTGATTTCATCGACATGAAAAATACGGTGAATCGCAAAACGCTTTTCGACACCTTGCAAGCGGAGATGAAGCAAGATCGCGCGCGACACACCATTTTACCTCCAACAAAATTTGGTCTTGTACAAATCACCCGTGAGCGTGTGCGACCTGTTACCGATATCATCACCGCTGAAAAATGTCCTGCCTGCGAAGGAACAGGAGAAATTAAAGCATCCCTCCTTTTAATTGATGACATTGAAAATAATTTACGTTACCTCTGTGAAGAGCAAAACGAAAAAGGCTTAACATTACAAACACACCCTTTCGTTGCTTCCTTTTTGAAAAATGATTTTTGGAAATTCAAATCTTTCCAATGGAAATGGCGTAAGAAATATAAAAAATGGGTGAAGATTGAACCCATCTCCTCCTACCATTTAATGGAATTTCATTTTTTGAATAAACAAGGGGAAGAGATAAAGCTTTAAAAGAATTGGCAGATTAGCAAGTTTAAAATCTACTCCCCTATTTCATTTTATGACGAAGCGCATGCTGAATTCTATATTCTCGGCAGAAGAGAAAAATAAAATTGATGAGATAGCGCAGAAAGAAGAATAAATTAAAAAAATGGACTTATTTAATCCACCCCTAGACGAAACCAAAAATTGGTTGCCGCAAGACGGAACGGTCAATTATTACGGGCAAATTTTAAATAGAGACCGAGCTGATTTTTATTTCAATAAAATGTTGGAGACTCTTGAATGGCGAAATGATGAAGCGATTATTTTCGGAAAGAGAATCATCACCAAACGAAAAGTGGCCTGGTATGGAGACGAACCATTCGAATACACGTACTCCAACACTTCGAAATACGCATTGCCCTGGACAAAAGAACTATTAGAATTATTGCAATTAACTCAAAATAAAACAGGCGAGACTTTCAACTCGTGTTTGGTAAACTTATACCACGACGGAAGCGAAGGAATGGCTTGGCACAGTGATGGCGAAAAAGATTTAAAGAAAGACGGCGCAATAGGTTCGTTGAGTTTCGGAGCAGAACGTAAGTTTGCATTCAAACACAAACAATCAAAAGAAACCATTTTAATCGTTTTAGAACATGGCAGTTTATTGATCATGAAAGACACCACACAAACGAATTGGCTGCACAGACTACCACCTACAAAGCGAATAAATAAACCGCGAATAAACCTTACATTCAGAACAATTGTCCGGTAATAGGGCTACAACAAAATATGAAGAGCAATCACTCAGCAGGGATATGCGACACCCTGTCATTTTTCTACCTCCAATATAATTAGTAGATTTAATTTCTTGAATAAATAGAAATCACACTTGTTCTCGAAATTCACAACCGCCAAAGCTTAAAACCACAAAGCATAGCATGCGATTTATCCTCTATAAATGAATTTTAACTTGACAACCATTTTAAAAATGAAAGAAAAAAATTCTATTGCTTTTAGTTTTTGCTACTTTTAGCTTTACTGAAACTGAAAAGAAGTCCAATACTGATGGATACAGTGCTTTTACCAAAGTAGCTTAAGATTATATAAAAGGATATTTATTCTGGC